>CAJXGR010000039.1 GCA_913053665.1 uncultured Spirochaetia bacterium | reverse complement strand
CTTGATGATTTGATCTTCATGTTTTGGTAAAACGCGTATAGCAAATCCATGCTGACCCGATTTCTCACATCGTATGGTGCCCTCATACTGGTAGGCTCCTCCTGCTAATGAGTTTTGGCATTCCATGAGAAAACTCTGAGCATTGGATAATTGTCCTTTTGAGTCCAAGTTACCAAAATAAAGTTCTACATTCACATCTTCCGGACGGATAGCGTGTAAGTTTACTTTAGAATGTATTTTGATGTCCCCACCCACTTCAAACGTTATATTTTCATCAAAATCAATGGATTCCACTTGAATCTGATCCCATTCATCCTGTATCCTCTTTTTCCAGCCTACAAGGGCTTTGGCCTTTTCAAAATGATGATCACTCATTTGCTGAAAGTTCTGATCAGCCGGTAGATAAAAATCCTCCATATAACTTTTCACCATACGATTTGAGTTAAATACCGGCCCGAGAGTCTTCATCGCCTGTTTCATATTTGAAATCCAATCCCTTGGAAGACTGTCTTGCCCTCTATTGTAGTAAAGAGGTACGATTTCTTGCTCCAAAAGATCATAAAGAGCGTTACTCTCAACCTCATCCTGATAGTCCAGATCATCATAGATTTCTCCGCCCCCAATGGCCCAACCGTTATTCAAGTCATAACCTTCACACCACCAGCCGTCCAGTACGCTTAAGTTTAGTCCACCATTAGCCGCCGCCTTCATCCCACTTGTACCGCTCGCCTCCAAAGGCCTTCGAGGAGTGTTGAGCCAGATATCAGCCCCCTGAACCATGTAACGAGCAATGTTTATATCATAATTTTCAATGAACATTACCTTTGTCCTGAATGGCTCCTCGCGGAGTATATGATTGATCTCTCTGATATATTCCTTGCCTTCATTATCCTTTGGATGGGCTTTTCCAGCAAATATTATTTGTACAGGATGTCTCTTGTTGTTCAGAATAGCGGCTAATCGGTCAAGATCCCTAAAAATCAATGTGGCCCTTTTATAGGTGGCAAAACGTCTGGCAAAACAAATAGTCAACGCTTCAGGATCCAGGACCTCATCAGCTCTCTTGATCTCATGTTTGGGTGCCCCCACTCGCTTAAGCTCATTTCTAAGGCAACTTCGGCCAAAAGCTATCAGACGTTCTTTCAACCGAACTTGACCACGCCACAATTCAGTATTGGGTATCATCTCAATCCGCTGCCACACTTCCCTGTTCACAGGGTCTTCATTCCATAAAGGCCCTAAATAACGTTCAAAAAGACGTGTCATCTCATCCGATAACCAGGTCCGTGTGTGGATACCATTTGTAATAGACTGGATAGGAATTTCCTCAATGGGTACTTCAGGCCAGGTTTTCTGCCACATTTCTCTGGACACTTCAGCATGGAGCTTACTCACGCCGTTTATGGCTGATGAGAGTGAGATAGCCAGATTCGCCATACCAAAAGTGTCTTCTTCCCCTTCTAAACGGCCAAGTGCAAGAAATGACTCTCGATCAATTCCCAGTTTTGAGTAATAATGTGAGAAATATTGGTCAATGAGGGATGTATGAAACTTGTCTAATCCGGCTGGGACTGGAGTATGCGTGGTAAAGACATTGCCTGCAGATACTATTTCTTTAGCCTCTTCAAAGGAGAGATTCTGGCTTTCTACATAGTCCCGGATTCGTTCCACAGCCATAAATGCGGAATGTCCTTCGTTCATGTGATAGACACTAGCATCGATTTTAAGGGCTTTGATCGCCTTCATTCCACCAATACCCAAAAGGATTTCCTGTTTGATACGGTTTTCCTTATCCCCTCCATACAGCCTCGCAGTGATTTCCCGATCTTCAGGACTGTTTTTGTCGATGTTCGTATCCAGGAGATATAATGGAGTTCGACCCACCTGGACCCGCCATATCTGAGCATAAAGAACTCGGCTGGGTAGTTCCAGGTCAATGAGTATGGGCGTTTCATCTTCCTGGCACTCCAAAGTCATCGACATATTAATAAAGTCATTTTCAGGATAAACCTCTTGCTGCCAGCCATCCGCATTCAAGAATTGATGGAAATAGCCTTCAGCATAGGCCAAGCCAATGCCTATCAAGGGAATTCCCAGTTCATCCGCGGATTTTAAGTGATCTCCTGATAATACACCGAGTCCACCAGAATAAAAGGGAAGGCTTTCATGGAGACCATATTCAGCAGAGAAATAAGCAATAGTGAACTCGTGATCTCTTTTGTAGACCTTACTAAACCAGGTGGGTTGAAACAAATGCCAGTCTAATTCAACTTCAACAAGGTCCAGGTTAGAACAAAAGCTGTCTGATTCGGCCAAGTCCTTGAGTCTTTCTTGCGAAACCGAGCCTAAAACCTGTACAGGATTATGATTAAACTTTGTCCATAAATCCAGATCGATGCCTCTGAACAAATCGATGGCTTTAGGATTCCATATCCACCAAATGTTATTGGCAATTTTATACAATGATTTGAGACGTTCCGGGATGGACGGTTTCACTTTAATCGTTTTGATTGTCATCGAAGCACCTACTAGAATAAATGATTGGAAATAGCGTTCTTCTAATAACCAGGCCTGATACGTCTAGTAGAAATAACAGTCTTTTATCTAAATGTTATCGACCCATTTCTTATAGTAAAAATCACTGCTTTCATCCATGTTAAGACGTTGAACAATTTCAGAAAACCATTGGTCAAAAGCCGCTTCATGCATGTCAAGTCGAGGAAAGGGATTGTCATACCCCTCATAGAGAGCTTGATGGATACAGTTCAATGCACCAAGAGCTAACTCTGGAACTTCAATCCACGGCACTCCCGATCGACTCATAAGCTTTTGAAAGAGTGCTCCCATCGTGTTACCACCAGGAATGAATCCCAAGGCACGTGTTCTCATAACGGGAAAGAAAACATCTATCAGGATTTTCCCAGATCCATACGCCTTAGAGACTTCCATCTGGATGATATCCTTGGGAAGATAAAGGCTTGTGGAATAAGCTCCCTGACGCCCATATTCGACGTTCTGAGGGTCTCGACTTATCCGGTCTATACTTCCACGCCAATCGGCAAAAAGACTCGCCTCCACCTGTATATCGTTGCTCTCAAGGGTCTTTGGGAAATTAATTGCCATCGTACCCATCACCATTTTAGTGGCCTCAATGCCTCGCTCATCCAGAGGAGTCAACTCCCATTGGAATAAGCCTTCCTCATCCACATCTTTCACATAGACAGGTGGATACCCTGGTAATATTCCAGAACTGGCAGCAGCCACACCATTTATGTAGATGATCTTATCAGCCCCGGCTTCTTTTAGAGCAGATAGAATCTTGTCAAGTTTATCACCTTCTAATGCCATTCCACCATTGAGCCAATGAAAGCGATTTCCCATACCCTCTTTATCAGCCAGCTTTTCAAAAGCCACTCCCATTTCGTAGCCTATAGATTTTTTAAGATCCCGTGAGAGTAAAGTTATACTCCCCGAATCCTTAACAAGCTCCATACAAGCCGTGGCTAAAGCCCCTCCTAAACCAGGCCCTGTGGCTCCGGCAAGAAGAAAGTGTTTGCCTTCAAGAGACTTGATATTATAGGATCCTGCTTTGATGAGTGAGACTTGTTGATTTCGATTCTGATCGATAAGACTCTGTGCCTCAGACGGAAATGTTTCTATATCCTCTTTACTTGGCCTTCTAATAGGTGGCGCCCCTTCTTTAATCCTTAATCCAGCTTGTGGCTGAGTAAATGGGCTTGGACTTACAGACATGAATCCCCCTTATGATTTAACGTCATCTAATTGCTTTAATAATAGTTCGATATACATTCTTTCCTCTATATCTTCGCTGGCAACATCCAGTTCCTGAAAGGCATTATTGATTTTCTCAATGGCTGGACTGACTTCCCGATCGTGTGTACAAAGAATTTCTCCTTCCAGAAAATAGCCTAGGCCAAGCAAATGAACATATTCAATATCTACATCCTTATATTTAAATAACTTGACAAGTTTGGTCTTTTCAATCAGTTTCTGATAACCTAAATACTCGGCAAAACTCTGGAACGCAGACCTGTCATCCACAAGAAACTCTTCTTCTACACTGACTTCAGCTCCTTCACGTATGGACTTTATTTTATACGTAACAGTTTGTTTGCCTTCTGATTGGCGGATACGAAAGATTTTACTCTCTTTGTTTATCAATTCTCCAGTCTCATTGATGGATGGCTGGGAGTAATAAATATCTTCTTTACGGCAATCCTTTATGAATCGGCCTTTTTCATTCAATGTCTCTAACATAGCTTTGGGATCTCTTATCCAACCTTTTTTCTCAACTTCAATCAATCCTTATTCCTTCAATGGCTCAATATTTGTAATTATAACTGACTAAACCCTTTGCCCTTCAAGTAAATCTCTATAGGATAGACTGGCGAATTCCTTCTGATGGCCTTCCTCTAACTTCTTCACAACCCTCTCAAACATCTCTTTCACCCGAATATCTTTTTCACTCAAAAGGAGTTGCTTACGATCCGTTACCAAATCGAGTAACTCTATCATCTCAGTCTTATCCATCGGTTTAAAGGGGAAATATTCTTTTATTGAATCAACCTGAACCATCCGAATAAACTTTTTATTCACCAAAGAAAGTGTAATTTGTTCCATATCCAGTCTGGACAAGTTATTTATTTTTGATAGTTCTCTTAGGGTGATACTCCCTTTGCCATTTTCATAGGCCTGATAAATATGATATAAGCTATTTAAAAGATAATATAGTAAGAAGTTCTGATGATCTATTTTTTTATACTGTCTTTTTTTATAGATTTCAGAAAACTGTATCAAATAAGAAACCTCGGCTCCCAGAAAGAATAAAGCGAATGAGAGATAGATCCAGGCAATAGAAATCGGTATGAAGTAGAGTGGGCCGTATAAAAGCCCTAAAGTCTGACTCCCGACTTCTTTTATATAAAAGCCATATCCGAATTTAGCAATTTCCCATAAAGTCCCGGCAATTAATGCTCCAATACTCGCCGCCTTAAAGGTTACTTTAGTCCGTGGAATGAGCTGATAAGCAAGGAAAAATCCCGTCCAGGTCACTAAAAGGGGAAAGAAGAATTTAGAGAATACCCTGTCAGCCAAAATCTCAGAACCAAACTTACTGGTTACATAAAAAGAGATCACAAGAAAGAGTGGCCCTATAGTAAGCATCGTCCAATAGATAAGGAAATTCTGGAGGATCCCTCTACCCTTTTTTACCCTCCAGATCGAATTGATGGAACCTTCAAGGGTTAAAACAATGTCTACAGCGGCAACAAGAAGTAATATAATGCCAAATATACTGACGGTAGCAACATTTTCAGTAAAGTCCTTTAAGTATTCTGCAATGATCTTTTCCTGCTTTCCCCCTGCAGGAAAGAAATAATGGATGATATTATCATTCTTATCGTTGACTGTCCCAAGGAAAAAATCTTTAGTGAGCTCTAAAGAGCTTCCAATCGAATAGATAAGTATAAGTACAGGAACCACTGATAATATAGTGATATAGGATATTGAGCTTGCTTTTCCAAAGCATTCATCATCATAAAACTTTCTGAAGGCTGTAATAAAAAGGTACCATACGTTTATGACCCACCTCTTCAGGTCAACCAGCAGTACTTTACCATGAATCCATAGTTTATCAGGATTACCCTTCATGATAGGCTTAGATGTTTTTTTATCAACCGTCATATAATTGCTCATTAATAGTACATTAGAGAGAATGGCTATTCATTTTCTTGGTGGATCAACAGATTAGTCTTTTTTAAGACCTGAATTCATGACGCATTGGCCGTTGAAAATCCCACCCTGTTTAATGACAAATTCATTGGTCACTACATTACCATCCAGATTCGCTTTCCCATAGATTTCCAATAGATTATTGCATTTTACATCCCCTACAATGGAACCCAAATTACTGACCTGTTGAGCGATGATATTGGCTTTAACGTGTGCGTCATTACCAACCACTAAATAACCTTCGGGTGATAGAATCTCCCCTTCAAATTGTCCCTTTATCTTTAAGGACTTCTTGAATTTAAGTGTTCCTTTAAAGATAATATCTTCTCCTAGGTTAGTGATGATATCTGAATCGGGAATGATATCCCCCTGTGATCCGGCCATTGCTCGCCTCCTCTCTGAATAGATAGGATATAATAATCATAAAAAACAATGAGAAGGTCAATAAAAAAAACTAATTATAAAATACTAATAGATTAAAGTTTGTTTTAAGACTCATAATAACTTATCATCCCAAACTCTCATTCCTTAGAATATCTATGTCTTGATCATTGTGTCTATTTGGTAGTAATTGTTATTATATATGGAGTTAACAAACTATACCCATACAATTATCAGGAATCCATTAAAAAGTAATTGACTTTATCCATCAAATATATTAAAATTTAAACTCTACTTAATGCACTATGCACATCTATAGAAAATGCAAAGGTATTTTAGCCAGCCAGTGACAGCAGGTTAAGTTCATTTTATTCAAGATTGATTCACCTTGTATTGATTCAACCATGTATTTAAAGAAATATTATAACTTAAGAGGTTTAAGGAGGATTTTATGGCTATAGATTTAACCTTAAGAATTGGTGGAGAAGGCGGGGAAGGGGTTATTAGTGCAGGAGACTTCTTGATGCAGGCAGCTAGTCTTGCAGGCATGGAAGTCGTAACCTTTAAAAGCTTTCCTGCAGAGATCAAGGGAGGATACGCTCTCTCTCAACTTAGAGTATCTGACCAGCATATTCTATCCCAAGGAGATGGATTCAATATACTCATTGCCTTTAATGGAGAAGCTTATGAACTCAATAAAAGCTTGTTAACTCCTGGCACTGTTATGATCTATGATACAGGATCAGAAGCTGATTTCGAGCCGGAAGAGATTCCTGGCGTTATCATGTATCCTGTTCCTATGGGTGAAATCGCTAAAAGGCAGCTCAAAGCCTATATCACTAAAAATATGGTCGCTCTTGGTGCTGCAGCCGAACTATTTAATATCCCTGTGGATACCTTAAAAGAGTCTATCCGTCAAAAGTTTACTCGTAAAGGAGATAAAGTTGTTCAACTCAATTATCAAGCTTTAGAAGCGGGAGCTGAACACGTTAGAAATAATCTAAAGAAACAAGAATCCTTTGAATTCCCCAAACCCAGAGAGAAAAAAGATGTCCTTATAATTGAAGGAAATCAAGCTATCGCCCTTGGAGCCGCAATGGCAGGATGCAAGTATTATGGAGCTTATCCCATTACTCCTGCTACAACAGTCGGGAACTATCTAGCAGAACTCATTCTTGGCTTAGGTGGCTTTGTCTATCAGGCTGAGGATGAAATATCAGCCCTCGGTACTTGTTTAGGTGCTTCTTTTGCGGGAGCTAAAGTCCTCACTGCCACTTCTGGACCAGGTATCTCATTAATGACTGAACTCATTGGTCTTGGGATAATGGCTGAGATTCCTCTTGTGATTGCCAACATCCAAAGAGGTGGGCCTAGTACAGGAATGCCCACCAAGCATGATCAGGGAGACTTGTATCAAGCCTGCTTTGGAACCCACGGGGATGCCCCAAAAATCGTGTTGGCCCCAGCCAATGTTGAAGAAAATCTTTATCTTACAATAGATGCTTTTAATTTGGCTGAAAAATATCAAACTCCTGTTTTCTTATTATCAGACGCGTCATTGGCATTGCGAGTGGAGGCAATCAAGCGTCCAGACATGTCTAAAGTAAAACATGAGCACAGGATGACACGTAACGGAAAGGCTGATGAGAAGTTTTTACGTTATATGAGTACAGAATCCGGGATTTCACCGACTGGTATACCGGGAATGCCTGGCCATGCTTATGCGGCCACTGGTTTGGAACACGCTGAGAATTCCGGCCCCCGCACCAATCCTGACACACGAAATCTGATGACCGAAAAACGTTGGAGAAAATTTGACAACATAGAGGATGAATGGAAGCCTGTTGAGAGAGAAGGTGATGAGCAGGCTGAGGTGGGAGTTATATCATGGGGATTAACCCAGTCCATAGCAAAAGAAGCTGTTCAACGCCTTAGAGCTAAAGGTCTTAAGGTCGCTGCTCTTTATCCCAAAATGCTATGGCCTTTACCTGTAAAAGCCATCAAAGCTTTTGTTGACTCAGTTAATCAAGTGCTGATCCCTGAAGCCAACTTTCAGGGGCAATTTGCTGAGATTATTAAAGCAGAAGTTCCAATCCATGATAAACTTGTTAAACTGAATGTCTATCGTGGAGAACCATTTATACCTCGTGAGATTGAAGAAAAAATTGAAGAGATTTACCCTAAATAGATGTTAATTTATAGATATCAAGGAGATAAGAATGGAGCTATTACAAACGCCAATTAAACCTAAAGAATATAGAAGTGAGATTGAATCCACTTGGTGCCCGGGTTGCGGGGATTTTGGAGTGACAACAGCTCTCACGAATATTATGAGTCAAATGCAAATGGACCCGGATAGTGTATTGACCATTTCTGGAATCGGTTGTTCCAGCCGATTGCCTTTATGGCTTAGAACCTTTGGATTCCACTCCTGTCACGGACGCGCATTGCCTGTAGCCATCGGAGCCAAGATTGCAAATCCTGATCTAAATATCTTTGTCACCATAGGCGATGGAGATATGTTCTCTATTGGTGCTGGTCACGTCCCTCATGCCGCTCGGCGTAATTTTGATATAAAAGTATTTTGTATGGATAACAATATGTATGCCCTTACAAAAAATCAGGTCTCACCCACCAGCCGTCATAAGAAAAAAGGATCACTCTCTCCTTATGGAACACTTGATTCGCCCATCAACCCTATTGAATTAATGATCACTTATGGAGCAACCTTTGTAGCTCAGTCCTACACAGGAAGCATGAAACATACTACAGCTATGATGAAGGCCGCCACTGAGCATAAAGGTTTTGCTTTTGTTAACCTGCTGTCACCCTGTCCCACTTTTAATCATGAAGAAACCTTCAAATATTATAAGCCAAGAATATATGATATTAATGAAGAAGGACATAAGGATTTGTCAAATCGAATGAAGGCCTTGGAGCTTTCTGATCGAGCAATGGACCACTATCAAGAATCTGGTTCTGATGCAAAAATCCCGATCGGTATCTTTTACAAGACAGAAAAACCTGTCTTTGCTGAAAACTTGGCTGAACTGAAGAAAAGCTATTCATCCGCTTACGGTTCAGCTGATAAACCCGATTGGAACAAGATATTTGATCAATACGCTCCTCAGCAATAACTCAGTGAAAGGCTCCTTCAGTTAAGGAGCCTTTCTGATCTCTATAGATAAAGGTAGTTTAATGGCTATCCCTCCAAAAGAAGAAGTTCTAAAGGATATCAAAGCAGGTAAAAGTCTGGTTGAAGCTGATTTAAGTTGGGTCGACCTGAGCGGAGAAGACTTAAGACATCTTGATCTTAGGGGTGTCACCTTCACGGGAGCCAATCTTTCCGATTGTGATCTGAGAGAAGCAAATCTTGCGGGAGCCTTCCTCCCGGAAGCAGATCTACAGAGATCTAATCTTTCTAAATGCAATCTAAGAAATGCTTTCTTCCAAAAATGTAACTTACAAAAGGCCATTCTTGATGAAGCCGATATCTCAGAGGCCTCTTTCCCACTAGCAGATCTAACGAATGCCAAACTGATGAATATAATAGCCTGTTATGCGAGTTTTATTGATGCAACCATCAATTCTGTTGATTTCACTGGCGCTGATCTATCCCACACGGTATTTCGAGGAGCCAGTCTCCGTAACGCCATTTTCCATCATGTGAACTTGTCCTACTCAGATCTAAGAAAAGCCAAATTAATCGATGCTTCCTTTGACTCAGTGCAGGCAGAGGGAGTCCTGTTTTATGGGAAAAGGCCTTGGGACGGTCAAAGCGATAAAAGTACAAATTGGAAGGATATATTACCTTTCTCTGAGGCTGATTAAAACTCCCCTTCAGCAAAGACTTCTGCCTCGAATACTTCTATTTTTGCCTTGTCACGCCACATATCAGAGGCAAGATGTGCCTTAATACATGTGTGGTTGAGAAACTCCTCTTGAGTCCAATGGTTTTCAACCGCTACCTGGGGAAGTAATAAACCTCTTGAGGAACCATAACTTACCATCAGTCCATGGGTACCAATAATAATCTCATCAGGTGTATGGATCGCTTCAGGTTCTGATAAAATAGATATCTCTATTTCTATGGAAGAATACTCCTCGACTCGAAGGGGCTGGAATCTGGGATCATGAAAAGCCGCCGATACAGCCATGTTCGGGACAACATCCATTAAAGAGTCGTTAAATTCAACCGTCCCGATACAACCTCTCAGTTTTCCTGATTTATCGATGGTTACAAAGACCCCTTTTTTTGATTGAAAAACAGGAGAGTCCATTGTTGGCTTCAAATTAGACTTGCCAAAAAGTTTGATTTCAATGGCCTTTCTCGCTATTTGAAACAATTCTTTTCTTTCTTCGTTTGTTAAACTCATTGTATCCCCCAAAAACCCATAAATCAGTGTGAGACCCTATCTACAATCTCAATTATCCGTTTGGGTATATCATCCAGATCAAGGATCTCGTCTATGCCACCCAGTTCCACCGCTACTTTCGGCATACCGTATATAACACATGTCTTTTCACTCTGGGCAAACGTAATCCCTCCATTTAGATGAACCCTTCTAATCGCCCTCGCACCGTCCTTTCCCATACCAGTCATGATGACACTGATAAGGCGATTATGATAAACTTGAGTGGCCGAATCAAAAAGAATCTCCGCACTGGGCCGATGATTATTTTCTGGCGGAGCCTTACTCAAGGTAATGACTTTACGATTATTAATGTGATTGACAAGAATATGATGGTCACCGGGGGCGATATAGATTTTAGCATTAGACATGGATTCATTGTCTTCAGCTTCTTTCACAGGGATTTGACAGATATCATTCAGTCCCATTGCAAACTCAGTCGTAAAGTTTGGAGGCATATGCTGGACGATTACAATTGGAAGAGGGAAATCTGGGGGGAACTGGGGCAAAATCCTGCGTAGTGCGTAGGGACCGCCTGTTGAAATCCCAATAGTCAAGACCTCAAAGGATGATATTCTCATGATTTTATCAGCAATGGTAACAGAAGATAACTTGTTTGGAGGAGTTTTACAATAAGTTTGATCTATGTCACGTGATTCAGAGGAAATATACTCTTTTTTATGAGTCCATTTATCAATGGTTTCTTTAAGGTCAGTTTTGTGATCCCAGTGCTTTGAGTGATAAAAAAACTTGATCTTTGAAATGACTTCTTGTTGGACAGTATCAATGTCTAAAGAGATGCTACCCGACGGTTTTATGATAAAATCCTTAGCCCCCAGTGAGAGACATTTAAAGGTTATCTCAGGCCGATTTTTCCCCACTGAACTTAAAACGATAACAGGTATCTGGATTCCCAAATCTCTACAGGTCTCCAGAAATTGAATGCCATTCATTTCAGGCATTTCAATATCTAAAAAAATTAAATGAGGTTTTAATGCGTTAATTAATTTTTGGGCATCGGTTATATTATCTGTTTTAGCTACAATTTGAAATTGAGGAAAATTATTTATTAAATTTTCTAAGGTTTCTTGGCATCCTTTTTCGTCATCAACAATAATTATTTTGTACATGGATTTCTGTTTTTAGTTAAGCGGAATAAACAATTCTACTCTTGTTCCTTTTGCAATGTTATTTTCCATTAAATCAATAATATTAACATTTAAAGAACTGTTTCTTAAAGAGTTTAGTATTGCTAAACGTTCTTTGGTAATGCTCATTCCTAAAGAATTTTGGTTATTTTTTTTCTGTTTCATTTAAATACGGCTCTTCAACTTCATAAACTAATTCAGAAATTTTAGAATCCCAATAAATATGTACAAAGGCAAAAGGAGGAATTAGTGCATACCTTACATTGATTTTTGTTTTGTCTATTGTTTTTTTTAAGGGTGGAATTTGCGGAGAAAAATTTATCAAAACTCTTGGGTAATCTTGTATTCCCCTCTTTTTTTTAACAACCTCTTTCATTTTATTTGTATTAGACGTTTAATTCTTTTAAAATTAACTAACAACAAAATTAATTGTTGTTTTTATTCCTCCTTTGTTTTCAATTGATAACTTGTAGGGTGTTGAAGAATGAGTTAATGTTTTGGATTCATTTTTTCCATTATAAGTTAAATTGTATTCGCTGTAATTGCTTGTTAATGTTATCTTGTTTAAGCTTCCTGTTTTTTGTGTTATGGCAACTATGTCTCCAATATTAATTTTTTCCCCTGATTGACTATAAAGATATTTACTTTTTATTTCAAAAACAATTTCATTTTTTTGTGCATCTATTGTCAATATACCTTTTTTAATTCCCAAATCAATTATTCTTTTGTTTCCCGCCACTCCCTCAACAGAGGTAATGGTTTTATCTATATTTTGCATCATGGTAATGCTTTGTTCAATAATTGCTTTGTCCTGGGTTTCTTCTATTTTTGGAACAACAAAAGCAAGAACAGCACCTATTAAAGTTAATGCAATCAAAGTGTAAATAACTACTTCAATCCAAACTTGTCCTCTTTTATTAAACATAAGGGATAGAATAAGATTTAATTTAAATAATTAGTGTTAGAATAAAAATTAGCAATTGTTGAGTTCTGTTACAGTATCAGACACTTCGCATTGATTTGAATTTATAATTGGGGCAATTTTTATTGATTTTGAATCTATAATTCCAATTCCTGCTAAATTAACAACATAAGTCAAACCGGCATTTTTTGCAGGAAGTTGTAGTACTCCTCCATAACTTCCCCCATACATTTTTACATAACTGTATGTTACATTATTTTTTATTTTAAAACTTTTTGAACCTGATTTTCCTGAAACAGAGACCAAAACACTATCAATGCTTATGTCTCCTAAAGTTATTTCAAATTGAGTTTCATTTAAACTTGAATCATAGCAAGTATATGCTTTGTCTAAACTAACCTCTCCATAATTTCCGAAACAAGATTCGCTTGAACCAATTTGTCCTTTTACCAAATTACTTACTACAACCCACACTGTTGCAGTTATGCCTATTACCAATGCAATCATAATTACCATGGCAACAATTCCTGATATTCCTCTGCGATTTTTAAAAATCATTTTATAAATTAATTACATGTCCATATCTTGCTTCGTTGCAAGTGTATGTTCTTTCTCCAGATTTAGAACTTCCGACTAAAACAGGTGTCAAAGTTACACTATTTGCACTTATTACATTAGCACTGATGTCTCCTGAAAAAGTTCTTCCTTGGTTTAGTCCTGTGCTTGGCCATTTTGACAAATCCTTTAAACTTTTTGTTTCATACTTCCCATTCTCAGAAATTTTTACTTTTATTCCATAAATAGGAACATTTCCAATATTAGAAATAGAAAGAATACCGTTTGAATAACCTGTTTCAAACTGAACTTCATCACAAACAATTTCCACATTTTTGTCAAATTTTATTATTGCTTCCTGTGTTAATCCTTTGAACCATAAAAAAACAATTAATGTAATAACCAAAACAAGCCCTATTAATAAAACAGTTGCAATTACAGGGGAAACTGCTTTTCGGTTTTTTGAAAGAAATTTAATATTAACCATGTTTTTTATTGTATTTTTTCATTTAAATATTTTTTTGATTTTTAAGAGCAGACAATTATTTCTTTTATTTTTGCATTGCTACAACTTATAATCCTATTTTTGTTATTATTGGTTGGCTGATATCTTATAGGGATAATTTCAATTGAGTAAATTTGTCCAAAAGAAGAATTTGTAAAATTAAAAGTGTTATTGGTTTTAGCACCAGGGCCAAAAGAATTATTTTCAGAATTAAATATAGCTAAACCTTCTGTATCTGGGTTTCCACCTGTTCCTATTGGAGTGTAAGGTGTTAAATCTAAAATAGCTAATTCCTGTGAAGAAGAATTTGTTCCGTGTATGAAATATCCGGATAAATTAAATCTTCCATTGTTTGTCAGTGTGAAGTTTAGTTGGTTTTTTGTGCAGTTATAATTATAATCTTTTACAAAAACAGAAACTCCGTCAGGGCAACCTAATGGCTCTGTTGGAACATAGGTTTTCATCCACTGAAAAACAATTGTGCTTATCACTATTGCAATAGTCACCAAGAGAATATAACCAATCACATTGCTCACAGCTTTTTTATTTTTGAACATCATTAAATCAAATAGGGATTTAGATTTTTAAGTTTTGTTAATTAAATAGATATTGATAATTGTTTTTACTTGTTGTTAATATTTCATTAAAACATCAACTGCTACTTTGTAAAGAATTTCCAAACTATTCTTTGTTTTTTTTAAATGGAATTTTGGTTTCCATTCTAATTCTGAAAGAGAATCACTTATTGTAAATATTAATCCTAATTCGACATTTCTGTATTGAGCAACAGCAAATAATGCTGAAGCTTCCATTTCAACTGTTGCAACCCCTTCTTGCTGATACTGTTTTGCTTCAGCAACAGTTTCTCTATAAGGTGCATCAATTGTCCAACTTGTCCCAATAAAATATTTTTGTTCAAATTTTTCAAGTGACTTTTTTATTTTGTTAATTACTTTTTTAGAGGCATAGGCATATTTAGAATATTTAAGATAATGGTGGGATGTTCCCTCGTCTCTAATTGCTTTTTCACAAATCATCAAACTCCCAATTTTGATATCTTTTTGTAAAGTTCCTGCTGTACCAACAGAAATGAATTTTTTAACTCCAAAAGCAATTAGTTCTTCAAATAATGTAACTACAACAGGAGAACCAATTCCAAAATTACCAATAACTGCAATTTGTTTATCAGTTTTATTGAGTAAATACATTTCACCATAAAATCCCTCAACTTTTGTAGTTTTGTAATTTTTTAAGATATATTCCATTAAGTTTTTTTGATAGCAAAAGATTACTCCAATAGGGGGCTTGAATTTTGGATACTTGCCTATTTTTTTTCGAT
>CAJXGR010000038.1 GCA_913053665.1 uncultured Spirochaetia bacterium | reverse complement strand
AAAATCGGTTGCCCATTAGAATCACGAGTACCCCGCAAAGCCCCCTTCATCGTCATATGCCCAATGGCTCCCGTCACCATGAAGCCATCGACCTCCACCATTGCCCACACGCCAGCCGCACCCAGCAACTCGTCATACAAATCTGTCAGCGCACCTTTTTCAACCACCTGAGAAGCAGCCGTAGCCGCCGCCACAATATCCGTAGGCCAAGTAGTCGGCTTATTCGTACCATACAGCTGCGCCAAATCAATAGCTTTCCCAGCCGCTTCCACCATGTCGGGCATGATTTCTTCCCAAATCGGGATATTGGCATCACTCAACACATTCTTAGGAATTGGAACAATAACTGCCAAATCTTCAGCCGTAATTGTCGCATCCTTCCAATTGACCTCACTCGTTTCCACCAGACCAGTATCACCACTAGGAAAGTAAGCGGTGCTTAAAGCCGACAAAACAGGCATTGTTTTCTCATACTGCGTCATACGCCGCAGACGACGCCCCAGCCGCATACAAACACTCTGCTCACCTTCTACACTGCTCAAAATCTCATTACTAAATTCAGTCGGAATCAGACCCGCTACATCCGACCGTCCAATCACATTGTTATAAGCCATTTCATTACCTCAAATCTTGCAAATATGCACTTGCAAATCTGCTCTATCCAACACCCGCACTTTGACGAATCAAGCTATCCATAGTCTCTTTTCCATCAGGAGCGCCACCGCCAGCCATGCCGTTACCAGCATTACCGGCCGCGCGTTTTTGCTCTGAAAACAAGTCAGGATACTGAGTTTTAAGTTCCTTAAAATCAGTACCCTTATCACCAATAAGGTCGCCTTCTTGCGCGGCCAAATAAGCCAAAGAGAGATTAGTTACTCCCTCTTTATGCCCAGCCGCGAAAAAGTCGGCCCGTCCAGTTGCCATGCCTAAATCAGCCGTCATCTTTTCCAGCTTAGATCGCATCTCGCCATCGTCTGCTGAAGAGGAAACGGCCGTTTTCAAATCAGTCGCCAACTTTTTACGAGCATCCCGCTCGCTATCCAAAGCAGTTTTCAAACCATCCACATGACCGGAAACCATAGCCTTAATATCATCTTCCTGCTCGTCAAACCAAGTGTCGAAATCCATTATTAAATCATCCTTTGCACGTCTCGTGCAGCTGCAAGGCATCTCACCTTATTTTTTTTCATATCGGCAACAGTATCTCACCGACGCCGTCTAACACGCTTTAACTTACAATCACACTGCCAACCTTCGCATTCAAGACCCCGCCCCTGTGGCAAAATCCCCTGCCCCTCCAATAGTAGCCATTCCCAGCCAAACTTGCGCTGATTACGGTAAAAAAGACACGTTCTACAATGAACTTCTGTTTTCCCCAGCTTCCAAACAAAACGCGCTAGAGGAAAACCGATCAGCATACCCCGCTGATACGCACCAGCCACCGTATACACCCACAGCGTTAGCCGCGCATCCAACCCCCCACTTTCGTAACGGCCGTTAAACAAATCACCAGCCAACGCCACAGCCGAAGCTTTCAAAATCTTACGCATCCTTCGCAAATACGACCGAGCCAGACCATGTTCCAAAGCCCCGCCCCCCAGCAAAAAACTAGCCTGCATCGTGTTCCAAGCCAGCTTAAATTGTTTATTGGCATACTGCCGACGACTCAAACGGCCTGCACTGAGCTCGTCGAAGTGGCCGTTTCCTGCCCTCTTTGCCAACATCTTCATTTCATCCAAATAACTCGCCGCCAACGCATCAAAACGCGCGTCAATAGAAATCACTCGCCAATCACCATACCAGTAAACATCGCCGACTGCTCATCAGCTACATCCATTTTCAACTGTTCTAATTGCTCATCAGTCCAACCTTCAAGCCTCAATTGTGTCACCAACGGAATTCCAGCCGCCTTATTCTGCGTCCTCACCTGCGCCCGTGTCAGTGGTTGCAAACTCGCCACAGGTTCAAATACCAAATCAATATCCGACGGCCGTACATTCTCCCCAGCCACACACAATAAAAACGAAAATGCTTTTCTCCATTCAGGCGTAAATAAATCAATTCGTTTTTCAGCCTTCCGAGCCAGCGGAGATTCCATCGTCAACAACGCTTCACCACTTACACTCGCCCCCGTCTTAAAAAAGAAATGCTTAGGCGTGCGCGTAATCGAGGCCAGCGATGCCGAAAAGTGATCAATCCCACGCACGTAGGCCATTAAATCGGACCCTTGGAACTCACCAGCCCGTGTATCCTGCCCCATCCCATCGCCCGCCGGAAGCTGCCAAATTTCGTTCGGAGAATTCTTTAGCCCATCCAATACGTCAGACTGTGAAATCACCCACCGCTGCTTAAATGCGCCAAATTCAGCCGCCACCATCAAATCATTAACCAATTTATTGATCGCAATTTGTACCGGAATCGCATCCTTAAGGTCACTCTTAAGCCGTCGTGTAGATCGAAAATGAAAAACCGGAATCTCACCATATTCGTTAACGGCCGTTTCCTCCAGCATCCACCTCGTATCATCAGACACAGCACGGCCGTCCGTACTCGCCAAGTAATATTCCAGCCGCTCAGGGTAATAAAGCGTTAATTTCATCCGGCCAGCAGCCTGCCCTGAGCCTGCCGAAGGGATGTGGGAAAGCAGGGAAAGTGGGATTTTAATTCCTACCAATAATATTTATTGAAGGAGATAAACATGGCAGTAGAAATGTTTTCAGATGAATGGATTAACAAACTCAAGGATGCGTGGAACGCAGACCCTGAGGTATCAGGAGCTTTGGAAAAAGCTGGTTTTGATACCGTGATTGGCGCAGGCTATAAGGATGATAATGATCCACGTGTATTTTTTAAGGTTGTGAAGGGTAAGGCCGTTGAGGCAGGTCTCTACAATGGGCAAAAGCTTGACTGGGATATGAGAGCAAATACTGACACCTGGGAAGCCTGGGCCAAAGATGGAGTAGGATTGACAGGATTGGGTGTTGCCCTCACAACAGGTAAATTAAAGTTTAAAACAGGTGATTATGCCACTATGTTAAAAAACCCCACACTAGCGGGTCCCTTTAGCAAGTGTTTTAACTTGATGCAAAAAATCCAATGATTTTTGATGTTTAGAACATACGATTTCTCAGGCTGCTTTTCTCCAGATTGCTAAAAACAATGTTCGCTAAATCTGAGAACCACACACTGTGTGACTGAATTGTATCTACTATAAGGTGTTTTAGATGAGGATAGGCGATTTACCTGCTTTCCCATCAAAAATACGTCTGGTTTGCCAGAGCTATTCAGGCGAAAAGCGGTCCTGTTCTTTGTAAAGCAGGAACTCATCAGTAAAAACCTACTATTCTAAAAGAAGCCAGGTTTTCTATTGATAATTTTATATACATTCATAATGAAAAACTGAGTCTTAATATCGGGAAATAAAATAGTTTAATCCAAGCCTAGAAGCTTCTTGAAGCTGTCTATGAGACCCGGTTCGTCCTCACTTTTCTTAAAGTCTCCTTCACGGAAATCCTTATCCGGATCCCCTTCCTCAGAGCGTTTTAGATATTTACCCTGTAGAATATCCAGGTAATTGCCGTCGTAGACCCACTCTTTTAGATGGCCAGCACGCCATACCGGGAATGGATGGGTTGTAGATTGACTCTGCATGGTGACAAAAAGACTGTTAAAGAAGTTTTCTTCTTTCATTTTCCTGGCTTCTTCCCCTTGCTTTAAGAACTCGTCCATGTCTAACATCTTCATGATCTTTTGTGAGCCGCTGGCGAGCTTCATCGTGGTGTAGATGGAAGTGGTGAAACTCTTTGTCACTATCACTTCAGCACGATCGGCACTGAGTTCTGAACATCGATCCCAATAGTACAAAGCCTGAACGATGGCGAAAAAGGCAAGACGACCCACTCCAATCAGATTGCCAACCACTTCCATGACCTGATAGATAATTCGAGCGGCTGTCTTATAGAGGACATGACCGCATTGGATATGGCCCAATTCATGGGCGATGACACCCAACAGCTCTTCTTCCGATAAAAGGTCAATGAGGCTGGTGGATATACCTATATATGGCTTGTCAACACCAGCTGTAAAGGCATTAGGATAAGGATTTTGATAAATAAAAACCTGTGGAACTTCTTCTATATCAAGAATCCTGGTAGCATGGGTGGCCATATTGTGGATGAAAGGCATATGCATGGGGGTCACTTTAATGTAGTTTTGCATGAACAAAATGCGATGATAGCGTTCGACGGTCTCCTTTATGATCATCTTCAGGACAGTCCCAGTCCCTGGAACTTTCTTGAGAGCGTTTAAGGCAGATCGATCCAGGGGATGTTCATAGGCCCCTGATGAGATTTCGTAGTAAGGCTCGTCATCACCTATAAATATATTTTCCCTGCATTTGCCGCAAATGGTGGTTTTTATATTTTTTATTGCTTTATCTTTCAGGAGACGATTTTGTGTTTGGCAATGACGACACGTGATAATGACATATTCTTCAGACATAATTTCTTCTCTTTATCTAAAATGATTAAATTTAAGGATAAGTAATCCATTAGGAAAAGTCAACCGATGATTATACGTAAGGCCAAAGTAACAGAAGCAAAACGAATTAAAGAGATCATAGATGTTCATGCTCAAAGGGGGATGATGCTATCTCGCCAACTGGATGATATTTACGCAAGCATTAGAGATTTTGCCGTCTGTGAGATGGACCAAAGAGTGGTGGGAGTCTCGGCTTTAACAGTCTTCACAGAGGAGTTGGCCGAGATTCGCTCTTTGGCTGTTGAAGACACTTATCGTCATCGTAATATCGGTGGTCACCTGGTTGAGTTCTGTGTGACGGAAGCCATCGAATATAATATCAATCAAATATTCACGTTAACCTACATCTCTCCATATTTTAAGAAACTTGATTTTAAACCCATCCCAAAAGATCAATTACCTCATAAGATATGGAGAGACTGTATGAGTTGTGAACATTTCTATCACTGTGATGAAGAGGCTTTGATCTATGAAATTAGAGTTTAGGCCGTGATAATTGCTTGTAGGGGTGAGTTTTAAACCTATCTCTACAAGCAATTGGATAAACCCGTCACTTATTAGTTTATCACTAGCAGAGTTTAGAGGGCTTGATAAATAGAAAAAATCGTTTGCAAATAGCATTTTTTTTAGTATATTCAACGTGCTCAAGGATGAGTGATTCTTTCCAATATGGCGTCGTAGCCAAGTGGTTAAGGCGGCGGTCTGCAAAATCGCTATCGTGGGTTCGACTCCCACCGACGCCTAGGATTCTATCAAAAACTTGATCTATACTGACTGGACAATTTGAAATCAGTTTGGTATATCATAAATAAAAGCCCGGATGGTGGAATTGGTAGACACAAGGGACTTAAAATCCCTCGGCTTTCGAGCTGTGCCGGTTCAACTCCGGCTCCGGGCAAATTAAATGAACATCATGCTTGTTGGAACAATGTTTATTCTCATGCCAAGTTTATTTTCCCTTGACAGATCATTCCTTATGTGTTAACTTTATCCTAAACTTGGCATGACAATTTGCACACCATGATTCAATAAAATAGACGGGTTCAATGACTCCTAAAGATAAACCTATAAAAAAGAACTACCCTGACGTTCAGTCCACTCAAAAGAAAAAAACGACTTCCATAAGGAATGGAGGAAATCCCTCTACGAATCCAAGCAAAAGTAATGAACGTAATAGCTTAGAGTCTAAAAGCGAGAAAACAGGCTCCAATTATAGAAAGCAAAAAAACTATCGATATGGCAAAAACCACCGTCACTCTAATAAAAATAAGGTTCCCGTTGTTTATGAAATCTGCCCATTTTGCTCAAAGGAAATTAAAGAACCTTTAACATCTCTACTGGAAAAGGAAAGCAGGAAAAATGCCCATTTTGAGTGTATCTTATCCCAAATCGCAAAGATTCATTCATTGGATAATCGTGAGAAGATCTATTACATTGGAAGTGGAGCCTTTGGCATCATTGAGGAGAAAAGGTTTAAGAATAAAATTAAGATCAACATTCGTGAAAGAATCCAATACATAGAAAAACCAAACAAGAGAATATAAACTTACTGACCTCAAGAAACTAATTTCTTACAGAAAAACTCACTCGAATGCATCCAAAATCACTCTCTATTGTGGTCTTTAAGTTATTTTCATAAAACAAGTTGGCTGTCATTCCAACACCGGAAAACAAGGACGGGGTGGATAAAAATGTATTCCCAAAGTTTTTACCCAAATTCCCCACAACACGGCTCACCAAGATATTAGCAAATTCACCAATATAGCCCTTTACAAATTGGCTCAAATCCATGCTTTGTTCTAACTTCTGTTCGATTCTATCCAGAAACTTTTTGACCGTATCATTATCCACCTCAAGGACAAAGGCTCCTTCTATGTCTCCAAAAAGAGAGATGAAAATGACATTATCGTAACTTTTTGTTTCATCATTCTTTACAATTTCAAGATCAATGTTCAGTTTAAAGAAGGTATCCATAAATTTATTAAAGACATTGGAAACTAAATCTTCAAATACTTCTAGTGTCATGTTTTATCCTTCGAGAATTTGATGGCTTGCAAATCAACGATTTTCATGTCCCCATTACTCAAATCAAAAGTTACCTTGCACCCGTTGTCACGCCCCACATCACACCCTAAAAGAGGAATTTTGGCCTCTTGAATGGCCTCTTTTGTCATTTTAATATTCAATTCAGCCACAGTAGGGAGATTCGATTTTTTAAAGGACTTAAAAACATTCCCACCCCCTACCATAAAGGCAAATAGATGATTCCTTCTCCCTCCCTTCTCGATTACAGCGTTTATTAAAGCCGGGACGGCTGTGTCAGCAAACTTGGAATCAGGTTCGCCATTATGATTATTCTTTTTTTCCGGGAGGAAAATATGGGCCAAACCGCCAATCCGGTGAACCTTATCATAAATAATCAACGCAACACAAGATCCTAACACGGTTTTTAGTATTTTGGGATGACTATCAATTCGCATTTCACCGATCCGCACATCGATTGCATTTGCTCTTGTAGAGTTATTTTCCATGCATTATCCTTCCAGCCTTTTCCATACAATCCCTTGAGGGGTGTCTTCAAGAATAATACCCTTATCCTTCAGCTGATCACGTATTTGGTCCGACCTATGATAGTCTTTAGCTTTTCTGGCCTGATTTCTCTCATCAACAAGCCTCTGTATATCTTCCTCCAGAAAGCTTTTCTCAAAATCCAGGATCCCCAGAACCTGATCTGTTCTCTTTAAAAAGCCTATAATCTTTTGGACATCCTCACGGCCTATTTGATCAAAATCTTTATTCACCTCACGAATTGTCTCAAATATAGCGGCTAAGGCTGAGGACATGTTAAGATCATCGTCCAGAGCCTCTTCAAATCGCTTAAGCCCCTTGTCGATGATGGCTGTAATTGGCTCACCAAGTGATTCTTCCCTATCCACCTGCTGACACCGTTGGATAAAGTGATGAATACCTTCCAGGGTAGATTTGGCCTGCCCCAGTATGTCCTCAGAGTAATTGACTTTAGAGCGATAGTGGGATTGGATAAGACTAAAACGGATCACTTCTTTCGAGAAGCCTTTGTCCAAAAGATCCTGAAGATAGATGACATTGCCCTTACTCTTGGAACTTTTTTCACCACTGATATTTAAAAACTCGGAATGAAGCCAATAGTGAACAAAAGGTTTCTCAGTCACTCCTTCACTCTGGGCGATCTCATTTTCGTGGTGGGGAAAGATGTTATCGACCCCTCCGGTATGAATATCAAAGGTCTCACCCAGGTATTTCATGCTCATGGCACTGCATTCAATGTGCCAGCCAGGCCTTCCTTTACCTAATGATGTATCCCAGTAGACATCTCCATCTTCCGGTGTGTAGGCCTTCCATAAAACAAAGTCCCCTATATTTTCCTTCTCGTATTCATCGTTGGACACACGCCCACTGGCTCCAGCTTTCAGATTATCCCTGTCTAAATGAGCTAATTTGCCATATTCATTAAACTTGTTGATACTAAAATAAATGGATCCTTCCGATCTATAAGCCATCCCATTCTCTTCCAGCTGATGGATCAGTGTTATCATCTCATCAATATGGTCTGTAGCACAGGGATATTTTTCAGCAGGTGTGATGTTAAGGGATTGTATATCCTTGAAAAAAGCCTCTTTAAACTTTTGTGTGTAATCATTTAGCGAGACGTTTTGTTGAATGGAGTTACGAATTGTTTTATCATCCACATCCGTCAGATTCATTATCTGATGGACTTCATACCCTTTGTACTTTAGGTAACGGACTAATATATCTTCAAATAAGAAAGTTCTAAGGTTCCCAATATGGATATAATTATAGACCGTCGGCCCGCATGTATAGATAGAGACTTCCCTTTCATTGATTGGGACAAAGTCTTCCTTTTTTCGAGTGAGAGTATTGAAAAAACGTAACGACATAATTTTCCCATTATTCCAAGAGCCCAAGTAATATACAATTTAATAGAAAATATCGTATCGTCAATTTATGCCAAGTTTTTTTTATTTAATAATTATCCTACATGTTTATCCTCAAATTGACTTAGAAGAAAGACACTCTTATCGATTGTTTCCTGATACTCCTCTTCAGGGTCTGAATCATGGATGATCCCTCCTCCAACCTGGAAATATAAAGTCTTCTCTTTAAGCAGAGCTGTTCTAATCGCAACATTTAAGTCCAATGTGTCATGAAAGCTTATATATCCAATGCTTCCCATGAATATGGATCTCTGTTCTCTTTCCAGAGAGGATAAAACCTCCATAGCTTTGATCTTGGGGCAACCTGTTATTGAACCAGATGGGAAAACAGCTTTAACAAGGTCTATAAGATCATGTTCAACGCTTAAGCGGGATCTTATGCTGGATGTTAGCTGATAGACACTGGGATAAGCCTCTATATTCTTGAGTTTTTCGACGACCACAGTCCCGAAATCGCTCACCTTCCCAAGATCATTCCTCAGTAGATCAACGATCATGAGGAGTTCGGCTCCATCTTTTTCTGAATTGAGAAGTTCAGCTTTAAGTTTTTCATCTTCCAATAGGCTTTTCCCCCTAGGCCGTGTTCCTTTCATTGGCTGAACCAGTACTTTCCCTCTTTCACACTGGACTAAACGTTCTGGTGAAAAGGAGAGTATTTGGAAATCTCCATAATTCAGATAGGCCGAAAAGGGTGTTGGATGATCTTTACTAACGGATTGGAAGAGATGATACGGGTTATCGGGATAGGGAAAATAATATCGATAGGTGAAATTAGCCTGATAAATATCTCCTCTTTGGATATACTCTTTAATTTCTTGAATAACTGATAGATACTCTTCTTTTGATAGATTTGTATGGAATGGACTTAAAGTGGTTTTTGGGCGAAGGATACCAGGATTAGAATAGTTCGATGGGATGAATTGATCTTCTAAACGCTTTTGCCAGTAAGATATTTTAGATTTGGCTTTCTGAATAGACCTTTCCCTTAAATGATTAGAATAATCAATGGCTGAGAAATATCCTTCTTCTTTATCATGATCATAAATATATAGAACATCGTAAAATACCCACATCACGTCTGGGATGTTCACCTCACAAGATTGGGTAAATGGCAGTTTTTCAATGAAATGGACGGATTCATAAGCCAAATACCCTATTCCACCCGCTAAAAATGGAATATCATCTACGGCTTCTTTTATCTGAAAACGATCTAACAGGTTTCTTAAAACATCAAATGGATCCTCGTGAACCCGTATCACTTCGTTTTTCTGAAACAGTTGGATTTCAACCAGTTTATGGGATTTGGAATCAATGCTTTTCAGGACGATAAAAGGAGATAAGCCAATAAAGGAATATCGCCCATCACCACGACCATCAGGACTTTTGAGGTATGAAAAATAGGATAGATCGTGACAGACACAAGCCACCTCATCCGGCTTCATGGATGTCCTCTCCAGAACAGGCTTATTAATTTCTAGTCGACCCAGGAAATCATCTAGCATGGTATAGAATAAAATCAAATTACAGGATAAAATCCACAAAAAAGTAGACGTTAACACGGATATCTTTTATCTTTGAAAGCAATTATTTTGCAATCAAATCACCAGGTTTATAGATCACCATTCCCTTCGATTGCTCTGGGGTTATATGACAGAATCTTTGATTAAACGTAGACATACGAGAAAGATAAAGCTAGGCGGCATTCATATAGGTGGAGATTCTCCCATAACAATTCAGTCTATGACAACGACTGATACCGCTAATGTTACAGCCACAGTTGATCAAATCAAGGAACTGGAAGGCGTGGGATGTGATATCATTCGTATCGCCGTCCCTAACATGAAATCCGCTAAAGTCATCCATGAAATAAAAGAGAACATCAGGATCCCCCTGATTGCTGACATTCACTTTGACTATCGTCTTGCTCTAGAGGCCATTAATCAGGGTGTCGACGGCCTTAGACTGAACCCAGGCAACATCGAACGCCGAGATAAGGTGATCGCTATTGTCCAGGAAGCCAAACAAAAGGATATACCCATACGAATCGGTGTGAATGGAGGGTCTATCAATCGGGAGAAATATCCTGTACTTTCTCCAGAAAGCCTGGTTGACTCAGCCATTGAACATATAAAGATCCTGGAAGACCTGGAATACTATAATATTAAAGTATCCCTAAAAGCTACAGACGTTCTCACAACCATTGCCAGCTATCAATTGATGCTTGAAAAGAGGGACTATCCTCTCCATTTGGGCGTGACGGAAGCAGGCACTCAATTTGCTGGCTCCATCAAGAGTTCCATCGGTATAGGAACTTTACTCGCGATGGGTATTGGAGATACCTTTAGAGTATCCCTAACGGCCCTTCCTACCGAAGAAATCCGTGTTGGAAAAGAGATGCTCAAGTCTCTCAATATACGAAATGACGGTGTCGAATGTATCTCCTGCCCAACCTGTGGGCGTTGTGAGATCGATGTGATCGGAATTACTGAGGAGATCGAAAAAAAGATCGCCCACATTGACAAGAAGGTTAAAGTCGCCGTGATGGGTTGTATCGTCAATGGACCGGGGGAATCCAAGGAAGCGGATATTGGTATCTCAGGCGGGAAGGGTGTCGGGATTCTATTTAAAAATGGCAAAGAAGTTAGACGCATTAAAGAAGAGGATATGGTGGCTGTAGTTGTTGAGGAAGTCAAGAATTATAAATAGAATATATTAAGAATGAATCGGCTCAGGTTCGTATCATGAAACAAGTTCAAAAAATTGATTTAAACAAAATACTTAAAACTTTGGACGAAAGAGGAATTAGTCTGAAAGCCTATAAAAATAGATTAAATCCAACTGTTGCTAGTAAGCGTATATCATTGTGTGGTATTGCTAAAGGTAATTTTACAACCCATGAGAATATTGAAGAAGCAAAAAAAATATGGACCTCACAATAGATACTCATCCACTGGTTTGGTATTTGGAAAAAGATCATAAGTTGTCTACAAAAGCTTTTAATGCCATGCAACAAGCTGAAAAAGATGGACTAATCTATATTCCTGTTATCGTCTTAATGGAGATTCTCTATCTAAATGAAAAAAAGAGGATCTCGTTGAATTTCAATGATCTTTTAGAAAGTATAAATACTTCAAGAAACTACAAAATTGTCCCCTTTGATTATTAGATTTTAATGGTGACAGAACGTTTATCAGGACTTGAAATGCATGACAGAATAATTCTTGCAACAGCTTTATTAACTGAAACTCCATTAGTTACAAAAGACAGACAACTGACTGAAAGTGGTCTTGACATTATATGGTAATTACATTAGTGATAGGTATCTAAAGGAATAATCAGTGATATTACGACCTATTCAGCAAAAATATACGAATCTTCAACAGATAATAAAGTCTTACAAAAGTGTCATTATAGGCTTCTCAGGGGGGGTAGATTCCACTTTGCTGGCAAAAGTGGCTTATGACACCCTGGATAATCGTTCACTCGCTGTGATAGGCATTTCACCCTCTTATCCCAAACGAGAGGAAAAAGAAGCCATTCAACTGGCTGAGACAATTGGTATCCCATATATTACGATAGCCACCCACGAGATGGACATTGAAGAATATCGGCGAAACCAGGGTGAGCGATGCTATTACTGCAAGAGAGAGTTATATGGCCTACTACAGAAAGTAAAAGAGAAGTATGATTTTAATGAAATCATTGATGGAACCCATTTATCCGATTTAGGAGATCATCGTCCAGGGTTCAGGGCTACTGAAGAGTTGAATATCAAAAAACCTTTTATTGAAGCTTCCTTTACCAAAGAGGATATAAGAACATTAGCCCATGAATTATCCCTGCCCAACTGGGATAAACCGGCCTTTGCTTGTCTGTCGTCTCGCTTTCCAACAGGTACAAATATAAATACTGAAGCTCTCCTTATGGTTGAACAGGGTGAGCAGGTTCTATATGATTTGGGATTTCGCCAGTTTCGACTTAGGTTTCATCAAGATATAGCCCGTATTCAGTTACTGGAAGAGGATTTTACTAAACTCTTTAAGCATCAGGTAAGAATCACCCTAACGAATAAGCTTAAAGAAATTGGTTTTTCCTTTGTTACCCTTGATTTAATAGAATACAAAAAAGAAAGTACATCGATTGAATCCTGTAATTTACAGACACATAATGATTTCATACTAACTGGATACGCTCTTTATGATACAAACTCTTCGTGAACTCTTTAAATATATATTGCCCTATAAACTGAATTACCTTTTGGGGATTGGCTTATTAGCTCTCACTGCGGCTTTTGAGATGTTTAACCCTAAACTCCTTGGGATGACCATTGATAAACTCAATACTAACCCACGAAGCGGTTTATGGGAATGGCTCGGCTATGACAGTATCCAAAATGTAGATCCCCTCTCCCAGTCGATCAATCTTAATGCTATTTATTTCTATGGATCTCTGATCCTTGGAATCATGCTCATTAAAGGAGTCATCCTCTATTACAGCCGCTATATACTCATTGGCGATTCCCGCAGGATAGAGTACGACATCAGAATGAAGCTTTTCGACCATCTATTGGCTCTGGAACCAGAATACTTTGATAAAAACAAGACGGGAGACCTGATCTCACGACTAACATCTGACCTTGAACAGATTAGAATGATCTTTGGTCCTGGTATTATGTACTCTTTTAATGTTGCTTTCCTCTTCCTCTTTGCATTGTTTAACATGATTTCAATTAATACCACTCTCACTCTCCTCGCCATCATCCCCCTGTTTTTTCTGGTCTATATCATCAAAACAGTAGGTAGAAAGTATTATGATCAGTCCAGGATAGTCCAGGAAGAAATTGCCAATATGACGGCCTTTGTCAATGAGAACCTCCAGGGAATTCGAGTTATTAAATCCTATGTGAAAGAAAGTTTCATCCTTGGATTCTTCGAAAAGATCAATTTGGAATACATTAGGAAGAACCTTCGATTGGCCGAACTAAATGGAATCTTGAGGCCAGCCTTTGTACTCATTGCCGGTGTTTCGACCATCATCATTCTGTTGTATGGAGGCCAAGCGGTGATGAGCCAAACAATGACTCTCGGCCAACTCATTGAGTTCTTCAGATACATCGAACGCCTTGGAATGCCCCTCATGGCTATGGGATGGGTCATTTCCATCTATCAGAGGGGAACAGCGGCCTATTCGCGTATCACCAAAGTATTAGAAACTGAGGCCCGGATTACGGATAAACAAGCTTATAGCTATATCAATTCTCTACAGGGCAACATAGAACTTCGAAATCTTTCTTTTGCCTATGATAACCGTTCTCATCTGGCTCTTGATGACATCACCTTTGAGATTAAGAAAGGTGAGAAGGTCGCCATCATCGGTCCCACAGGATCAGGTAAAACGACTCTTGTCTCTCTTCTTTTACGTCTCTATGAGGCTCCTGCCCAATCTATCCTGATTGATGGCATACCCATTCAGCATATCCCGATCAAAGTCCTTAGAAAACACTTTGCCTGCGTGTCTCAGGAGAACTTTATCTTTCCGGATTCCGTCCTGGAAAACATTCAGTTTGGGGCCACGGAAGATAAAGATATGAAAGAAATTATAGATGTCGCAACTATTGCCCAATTTGACATAGAGATAGATTCTTTTCCAGACGGCTATCATGAGATGATCGGAGAGCGAGGAATGACTCTATCCGGTGGACAAAAGCAGAGATTGGGTATCGCACGAGTCTTAACGGCTGAACCAAAGATATTCATATTCGATGACTCCTTCTCAAACATTGATTCAGCAACAGAAAAGCGAATACTCACATCGATTTATCACTCTTTCAAAGACGAAACGATCATCATGATTGCCCATAGAGTCTCTACCATCCAGCATGTGGATCGAATTATTGTACTGGATCATGGTAGAATCAGAGAGATGGGAACTCCTGAAGAGCTTGTAAAAAATAACGATTATTACGCCGGTCTCTTACAGCGAGAACGCCTCTCTCATAATTTGAAAGACTTACTCTAATCAATAGGTGTTATACTTTCTAGTGAATGCTTTTTGGAGGGCCCAATGAAAACCTTCGTCTCTCTATCTATATTCTGGGTATTTATCTTTACAAACTGTAGCTCAATAGATGTATTGACTCATGAGAAAACCTTTAATTCCAAAGCTGTTCAAAAGGGGAAAGTAATAGTCTTTGGTGTTGTTTCGCCTTTTCAGAAAGAGAATCACACAAACCTGGCCCATTACAACCTCCTGCTGGAAAAGCATTTTAGAGAGATACAAAAAAGCTGGATCATTGTACCCGTTTCAAAGGGGATTCAAAATATAGGAAAGAAAAAATATCAAGAAATCCTTCATAATTATGGACAGAATGGTGTTCTCACTCCAGCCCAACTTGGGTATTTATCTAAAAAGCTGAACAGTCGATATCTCATCCTGGCACGTATTGTATCAGATAAATTGATTAACGATAGATTCCCCAATGATTTAGGCATTTGGCATGATGATGATTCCCACTATGACAGGGTCATTTATACGATGGCCAGAAGAGTTGTGACTCTCTCACTAAGTATCTACGATCTGGATCTGGGGGAACTTGTTTGGCGGGGTGTCTCAACCAAGGATCTAAGCAAT
>CAJXGR010000037.1 GCA_913053665.1 uncultured Spirochaetia bacterium | reverse complement strand
GCTGATGAGCTGGTTGCGCGCGAAATTGTCTCCGAGGTTTATTCCACCAGCGGCAGGTTCGATCTTCTGGCAAAGTTTTATGTGGAGGAAGAGGAGAGCTTAGACCAGTGGCTGTCAAAGAATGAAGTCTTTGATAAAGATTATACCCTTAAGGAAAAGGAAACCTGGATGTATCCCCCTGAGAATCTCCATGCTGTTCGGATTCACAGCACCATAGACCTCCATAGACTAACTGTGAGACAAGCCTTACATATCCTTCACCAATTTATATACGACTGTCATAAACGTAATGATCAGGTGGTAAAAATCATACACGGCAGAGGGAAGCACAGTTTGGGAGGGCCCAAGATCAAGAAAGCCGTTATATACTGGCTCAACACAGAGGGCAAGGGATTCATACGCTTCTTTCGATCCGCCTCAAACAATCACGGGGGAGAGGGAGCGACTATCGTGTGGCTCCAATAGCTATTATCCGTTCTCGGTGGGGAAATCCACCTTCACCCCTAACTTTCTGAGGGATAAGGCCGCATTTTGCCTTACAGAGAGGTCTTTGTCATTCATATAAGCGTGTTTCAGGTACTTAACAGCCCTTTTGTCTCCAAAATCGCCTAAAGCCTGTGCCGCATAAGCTCTCACTTCTTTATCCTCCTCAAACAGCCGTTCAATCAAACCTCTTAAAGCCCTTTTGTCCCGTATCAGCTTAAGAGACCAGATGGCACTCATTCGCACTACCTTATCCTCATCGTCTAGTGCAGCAATTAAAGGCCCTACAACTTCTTTTCCCCCGATCAAGCCTAAACTCCGGACGGCCTGATTCCGTAGATCCCCTTCCTCTTCATCCAATAACTCGATTAGGTCCGGGATCGCTTTTTTAGAACGGAGTTTACCAAGAGAACGAACAGCATTCTTTCTGACTTGAGAATCATCGTCCTCAAGAGCCTCAATGAGAGCATTGACACTCCGTGGATGGGGGTAATGCCAGAGGGTGATGGCCGCATGCCTTCTCTTGACCACATTTTCATCATTGAGAAGGATATAGATCCTCTTCTCCATAGGGTCTTTTATGGAGTCTTCCGGTGAAACTTTCTTCGAGTCTTCCTTCGGTTTAGAGAAAACAGATGTTTCCACTAATAGGGTGGATGACACAATGAATAAAAGGCTCAAAGATAGTCGGATAAAGGAGCTTTTCATTATAAACTTCATTAAATGGAGAGATCAAAAACCAGTTTTCTTAGCTTTACCATTTGCCGCCTTGGCGACCCTTCAGCTTCTTGAATTTCCTGTTTTCCTTGGTCTCGCCACCCTCAAAGGTTTTACTATCACCCAGTTTTCCGCCCCAATAATAGAATTCACGCTTCACTAACTTTTTATCACTATAATAAGATATGAAGTAACCGCCTTCTTTAGTATCAGACTGGACATCAATGTGAAATTGAGCATTTTCTTTGGAGGACTTCTTGTTTGAGCCGATATAATGATACTGAGATCGGGCAATTTCAGTTCCATTAGTATCATAAAAGAAAAGGTAAAACCCGTAAAGGCGACCGTCACGTATTTCTTCTATCCTCACAAGACTCCTGGATCCATCATAAACCGCTTTATAGTATCGTGGGTTATCCTTGATTTGAGAAGGTTTTAGGGGCTTATTAAGCTCCAGTTTTTGAAGATAGGGGTTGTAAAGATAGTTTTGATAGAACTTGACAACCTCAAACCTTTTGGACGCTTTGTTTTTAATATACTTTGCTTTTTGCTCCTTGCTGAATGCGGGCATGGCAACAACAAGCAATATAAGGATTGTTACAGTAAATCTCATAGTTTTTTCTCCTGACAGTTATTTATTATTAAATCTCTCACCTGATCGATGAGGACTTGTTTTTGGGCTGATTTGACCTCTTTGATGCTGATGGGCTTGTCAACAACGATACGAATCCTGGCGGGTGTGAGTTGGAAGGTTTTTTTGGGCATCACGCGATGGGAGCCAATAATAGAAATGGGGACTATATCAAGCTGTGTCTGAAAGGCCAATAAAAACGCCCCCTTCTTGAATGCCTGGATGGAACCATTTATGCTACGTGTTCCTTCAGGAAAAACCAGTATGGATGTACCTTTTTTAAGCTTCTTTCTGGCTTTCCCCATGGCTCTTAGGGTTTTTCTGGTGTTGTTACGGTCAATTAGAATGTACCCCCCTGCAATGAGAGACCATCCGAATATTGGGATATAGGCTAACTCTTTTTTCGCAATCATCTTGATCTCATTCTTAACGGTAGACAGGAGGATAGGGATGTCAAAGAGGCTGGCATGGTTGCTGATAAAGACGTAGTTTTGCTTGACATCGATATTATCCAGTCCTGAAGTCTGTATTTCAATACCACTCACTCGGATTAACCATTTAGCCCAGCTTCTGGATATAACATGATAGGCTGGTATAAACAGGTTGAGAGGGCCTGTGATCACTGCCACACTGGACCATAGAACGCTAATTGTTACAATAAGAATTAATTTGATCCCTGTCACAACCATGAGTGAAATATAAATCTTAAATCCCAATTGGCCAAGCTTTTTTATGTTTTCGCTCTCTTCATCATGTAAAAACCGAAGCCTAAAAAGGCAATATTCCCAACCCATGGAGCCAGGAAAACCGGGATAAAGCCCAACACTTTGGCCAGTGAGACACCTAATTGAAAGAGAACAAAATAAAGCAGAAAGATTAAAATAGACTTAAATAAGCTATTAATAAATATTAACTTACGTGAGTGAAACTGCCCTAATGTTGTTCCAACCAGCACAATAAGGAAGGTGGAGAGCTGAAAGGCAAACTTGTTGGAGTATAAATCGATCTGAAGACCCTTCCATTTCTTTCTTGCCCGTTTGAGTCTTGTGATAAGAGTAGTGCCTTCTGCAAAGGTCAGACGATCCATTTCCTTGTTTTTTATTAGAATGTGTTCTGGTCTGTCATTGACTTCATTTAATATATAGGCGTAGCCCAATAACTTAAGGATGTTAGATAATTTATCTTCTTCATTCTTCGACAAATTACCTGTTAGCCCATAGGTCTGATCCTTTGGATTAAGTATATAATAACTTGTGATAAGTTTTTTTATCTCATGACTTGACAAGCTTTTTAATATAATATTCTCAAAAACACTAGTGGTGAATTGTTTGGGTACCTTTGTGGCTGGTCGATTGAGTTGATTGGATGGAGTGATACTTAACAGGTTGAGTATATCGGTTCTTTCTTGTTTGCTGAGCTTTTTAATACTTTTAGTGAGCTTGTAGATCTTTTTATCACTTTTATCAATAGAATAGTAAGATCGGATCTTTTTGCTCATTAGGTCTCGTGTTAGATTCTTTAGTATTATATTTTGGAATACATCCTTCTGAATGATTTGAGGGAGGTTCAAATTAATTACTTTTATTAACCCATTTGTTTTGTGCCAATAACGTTTTGTCCCGTTATAGACCATCCATTTTTTTATAGAGCTGTTCCAAACAGCCTTTTCTGCATCAATACGATACTCGAAGTAAGGAGTATAGGGAATATTCTTATATGTTTTAACGTGAACCTCAAAATGGCTCACTGGATGAGACATGGCTCTTACTTTTTTCTCTTTGACAGCCGAGCCAATAGAAGTCAATAATGAGAACTCCGGTGACTCCATCAGGTTCCTTTCATCGGTTGTAGCTAAACCTTTAGACTGATAAGGTTCTTTGGAGGATTGCTTGTTAGGATGAGTGGATGGGCCTTGACTTAGACCTTGATTGTTTTCTATTATTACGTCTTGATCTGTACTATAGGGCTGATAAGTGAGAGGTGGGTTTTGGACGCTTAAATCCTTATTGATACGGGCTGCATTCCTTTTGGAGACCTGGAGTCTTTTATATATCTGGTTTCTATTGGTGGACTCTTTGCTCAGGTTGTATAGATCATCAAATGTTGGACGGACCCCTTTAGTTTTATTAGAACTGTCCTTCGTATCGGATGTTTTATTCGATGATTTTAACCTTCCAGGTGGACTGGATCCATGCTTTTTGTTGGTTTTGTTCTGATCTGTGGAGTCCAGCAGTTTATTGGTATTGACCAAGGCTGCGGATCGATCCACAAGGGATTGATAACTCGGTTTTCTTTGATCTTGCGTTCCAGGATATAAATACTTATGTTCAAGATCAGGGAATCGGTTATCATAGGTATTCAGGGGCCTTAAGAAATCAATGTTGGGCTCATCCAGCTTATGAAAGGATGCCACTAGTTTCTGACGCTTGAGTTCAGGATTTTCAGGGCCTTTCGGAGGGTCAGGTCCTTTAAAGAGGGCCACAGGAAAGTCATCTTCAATGGTTAAGTCAGATAGACCTTCATCCACCTTGTTTTTCCTTTTTTGGACATTTGCTGGAAGCCTGTTTTTCCCCAATCCTTTATTATTTATACTTTTACCTGTCTCAATATTGTTCTGAACCTGTTGAATGCTAGTTATTTCATTATTACTAATAGAGTTATCCGTATGGATATAATCTGTAGTAATGGAATAAAGCTGCTTAAAGAAGCCCATTACGGAAACGGCAGGTACTAATTTTGCTTGAACTATTTTGGGTGATTTATTTGTCACCTTGTCAGGGAGGAAAAATGCTTTTTTATAGTCAATAGGAATATGACCTTTGAGTAATTTTCTTTCCTTCGCTATGATAGGATAATACATGGTTTTGGTATTAGGATCATAGCGTTTGATGAAGTAGTAGACATTATTTTCGCCAAAGATCTCAAAATCCGTGGTTCGATCCCGTTTCACTTTATTACGCATTTGACGGCTCAAGGCCAGGGCTTTATCATAGGTGGGTACCACCACGTAATTTGTGAAGGGGATAAGGAACAGAGAATAGATAAAGCTAATAAAGAGGATGAAAAAGGTAAGACGGAATAAATGCACTCCAGCCCCAATATAGGCCACAGCCTCGTTATTCTTATAGAAGTTACCCATCGTATACATAGTGCTAAACAAAAATGAGAGGGGAGAGACCAGCAAAGCTTTATCAGGGATTTGATTGACGTACATGGTGAGGATTTTACTCATCGTGACATTAGGGTTTTGGCGATCGACCATTTGGCTGATGAAATAAGGTATATCATTGATCAGAAGGGAGAAAAGATAGATTGCGATAAACAGGGTCATAGAGGCGAAGACGGATTTCAGGAAATCCTTCAGGATGTAGCGGTCTATGATGGAGAACTTGTATGGGCGTAAAATATCCGGTTTTTTCAATGAATCGCCTTAAAGAGTCCAGATTGATATTTGGAACTTTCATACATATCGACTATTTAGATGAGAATTCCAATCAATATAGTTAAAGATAACACATTTGCAGTACTTTAAAACTAATTTTTATACTCACCAATCCTGAAGTTGGAAGATATTAGCTTTAATCTCAATGATCCAGTCTATCCAATGATCTATTTAATTCATTGAATATTTGACCTTTTTATAAAGTATCTATATCTTTATACGGGTGAGGGATGAAGAAAAAATAACAGGATCCTATGAAGAGACAATAGAGTATGGAAAAGCTATTGGAAAATCCCTGAAGGGTCATGAAGTTCTTGTTTTAAAAGGTCCTTTAGCCAGCGGAAAAACGGTTCTCACAAAAGGAATTGCATTAGGTTTAGGGATTAAAGAGACTATAACTAGTCCAAGTTTTACCTTAATGAATATTTATGAGGGATCCAGTCTTAATCTCTGTCACTGCGATTTCTATCGTATTGAGAGCGTAGAAGATTTTTGGGATCTGGGTATAGAAGAATACATCAATGAAAAAACTGTAGTGGTCATGGAATGGGGTGATATGTTTATCAGTGAATTAGCGATTCCTTTTACTATCATTGACTTAGAAGTCCTGGAAGGATCCTCCCGCTGGATAAGACTAAGTCAAGCACCTCTCCATGAATGAATTATATGTATACATTAGGGATAGACACAGCCACATCACAAATGAGTATTGCTCTACTCAAGGATGAAACAATTCTTTCAACGGCTGAATCCAATGACAATGGTCATCACTCTAGTAATATCATGGCGCTGATCAGCAAGGTCCTGGATCAAGGAGGAGCTGATAAGTCACAGATCAATCTTATTAGTGTGGATACAGGTCCTGGGCCGTTCACATCCTTAAGGGTTGGGGTAGCCACTGCAAGAGGGATGGCTCAGTTTGGAAGACATCCAATTGTTTTCGTTCACTCCCTTGAAGTCTTAAAGGAGAGCGTTTCTGGTAACTCCAATGGGGACAGTGCTGAAAGCTATCCTTACACGGTGCCCATGATTGACGCACGAAGAAAACGGGTATTTGGGGCCATCTATAAGGGTGATAAACTCGTTGAAGGAAATCTTGATATTGAGCCACAACATTTGGCAGATAAGATTAAAAAACTAAGGGGTCGGGTGATTCTCCTGGGCAATGGAACTCAACTATATCACGATCTGTGGATAAGGGAATTAGGGCATCAGATCAGGATCCTGCAAAGCGACCCCAGCTCTCAGGCTGTTCACACCGCTCGTTTAGGGAGACTATCTTTTCTAAAGCATGGAGATATGGGAGTCCATAGGATTTTACCCAATTATGTTCGTAAAAGTGATGCGGACGCAAGTTTATAGAGTTTTATGTTAAGTGCAGGAGCCTGGAAATGATAGAGAGAGCCTTGATTACGGTATCGGATAAAAGGGGAGTGGTTGATTTAGCCAGAGAATTAGTGGGTCTCAAGATCGAACTGATCTCTACAGGGGGTACGTATAAAGAGATTCAAAGCCAGGGTATTCCTGTAACTCCTATTGAATCGTATACAGGCTTTCAGGAAATCCTGGATGGACGTGTCAAGACTCTTCACCCCAAAATACATGGAGGTATTCTGGCTTTAAGAGGTAAACAAGGGCATATGAATGAGCTGAATCACCATGGAATCAAGACAATCGACCTGGTTGTTGTCAATCTTTATCCCTTTAATGAGGTGATTCAGAAAAAAGATGTGAGTATGGATGAAGCCATCGAGAACATTGATATTGGAGGAGTGGCTCTTTTAAGAGCCTCAGCCAAGAACTTTCGCCATGTTACAGTGATCTCTGACCCAATGGATTACCCCAAAGTACTATCTGAACTTAAAAAAGGAGGTGACATCCGTGAAGAACTCAGGTATATATTGGCTGTCAAGGCCTTTGAAAAGACGGCCCATTATGATCAGTTGATCTTTAGTTATCTAAGTCGAAAAAAATAAGTACCGATTCGATGGTGGGTTCTAAAAAACTTATCTATCTTATAGAAAAAAGATATTCATCATTGACTTGGTCATCGATCCTTAGTATAATAAACATCGTATAATAAGTTTGTTATCTATGGGATTATGAGCTATTCTAATTTATGGAAGATAAATCGAATATATTAACACTGGATATTACAAGCAAAACGGAGAGTGTCACCCATGTGGTTCAATCCCTTGAAAACTTTTGCCTGGATTTAAAGATAGATCAAAAGGTTATTGACACATTGCTCATCGCTACGGATGAAGCCATTACAAATATCGTTCTTCATGCCTATGATGGTAGAAATGATGGTAAAATCCATGTGAGTTTCCAAAAAGACGAGAAAGAGTTTATCATTCAATTTACTGATTTTGGGAAAAGCTTTAAACCTTTAAAGATTAAAAAAAAAACTCGACTTTATAAAGTCGATCGCTTAAGAATAGGTGGCTACGGCCTGGTCCTTATGGATACTCTGATGGATGAACTGAAGTTTAAATACGATAAGACAAATAAAGCCAATACGTTAAGGATGATAAAGTATTTACAATAAGGTATATTGATTAGATTACTTATAATACTCGTATTTGAGTGATGAACATTTGATTCAACTTGCTTGGTAAACATTATTTATTGTATGGAGTTAACTATGGAACTTAGTACTCGTAAAGAAGGAAAAGTACAAATCATTCAGTTAGAGGGGCGTTTAGACGTTCACTTATCCTTGGAGATTGAACAAGCAGTCAACGATTTGATTGATAAGGGCGAAAAGTTTCTGCTTTTTGACTTAGCCGGTGTCCAATATCTATCCAGTTCAGGACTTCGCATTTTTATTGCCGCCATGAGGAGGCTAAAAGGTGTGGATGGAAGTTTGAAGCTGGCAAATATGAGTGAATCGGTAAAGAAGATCTTTAAGGTGGTTGAACTGATTGATCTATTTGAGATCTACCCCTCTGTGGAGGAGGCCACTACGGCTTTTGGGAGCTAATTCAGTTTAACACCCATGATTAAATCCATTTCTATTCAAAACATTGCGTTAATTGAAGACCTCAACATTGATTTTTATAACGGTCTTAACATCATAACGGGCGAAACAGGTGCCGGAAAATCAATCTTACTCAACGCTATTGGATTTATCCTGGGTGAAAAGATTGGTTCCGACACCCTCAGAACGGGTGCCTCTAAAGGAAGTGTGGAGGTTCTGTTTGATATCGTTCACAACCCGCGTCTTAAGGAAATCCTGGCCCTTAGCGGTGTTGAAGTTGAGGAAGACACTCTTATTATCCGAAGGGAGGTGACCGAGGACTCAAGGAGCCGTAGTTTTGTGAATCTCCATTCTGTCACAAATGCGAACTTGAAGACCTTTGGAGAATACCTTCTGGATATTTCGGGACAGCATGACCATCAATCCCTTTTAAGGTCACAGACCCACATCGATTTGCTGGATAACTTTAGCAATCTGCAGGCCCAGAGAGAAGAGTTGTCTTCAAGGGTTTTAAAGCTTAGGGAGTTGAAAAACCGTCTGGAAGGTCTTAAATCTGAGGAAGAAGACAAAAAGAAGTCTTATGAGATCAATCATTTTGCCATAGAGGAAATAGAAAAAAGTCAATTGAAACCCAAGGAGGATGATGAGCTGGGAAAAGAGCTTGAAGCTCTTAGCAACTTTGAAAAGCTTAATACAACCTTGGAAGCCGCCTATCGTGACCTCTACGGGCAGGATCATTCCGTTATCCCCACTGTAGAAAAGATCATCACAGAGTTAGACAAAATCAACCACTTCGACCCTGATTTAGAAAAATCATCCAGTGATCTACGAGAAGGATTATATTTATTTGAGAATGTACGCGACACGTTAAGAACCTATAAAGACGGGCTGGACTACTCGCCGGAACGTATTGAGGAGATCAATGAGAGGTTGGAGCTTCTTGATGATCTAAAAAGGAAATATGGTGCCACAATAGCTGATCTCATGGCTCATAAGACTAAGTGCGAAGAGGATGTGCTTAAATATTCCCAGGATAATCAATTGATCAATCAATTATCCAAAGAGACAGAAGAGAGTCAAAGAGATTTACGCCAATTAGCCTTAAGCCTTTCAAAGGCTCGTCAAAAGCAGGCTAAACTCCTTGAGTCTGAGATTGAAAAGGAACTTAAGTTTTTAGGGATGGATAAAACCTTATTGAAAGTGGAGTTCCGATACGTACAGGATGACAATAGCTTTCTAAAGGTTTCAGGAAAAGGGGTTAAAATCGAAGAGAAGGGCATTGATCGGGTGGAGTTTATTTTCTCGGCGAATCCGGGGGAAACACCCAGGCCTCTTAATAAGATTGTTTCTGGCGGTGAACTCTCACGGGTGATGCTGGCTATTAAGACGATTCTCACTGAGATGGATGAAATTGACACTCTCTTGTTTGATGAGGTGGATGCAGGGATTGGTGGTGAGACAGCGTTTAAGGTAGGCAAGAAAATCACTGAGATCGCCAAGAGGCGTCAGGTTCTTTGTATCACTCACTCTCCACAGATCGCCAGTCAGAGTGAGCATCATTATCTGGTTGAGAAGCTTGAACAGAAGGGACGAACGAAAACAATCATCAGGAAGTTGGATGAGACAACTAAAGTAAAGGAAATCGCTAGAATGCTGAGTGGTGAAGAACTGACTGAAGTATCCTTACAACACGCTAAAGAACTGATTGACAAGGGTTAGCTAAAAGTCCCTGGAATGAATGGTAATGATATATTTTACTACCAAAATAATATTCATAAATTACTAGGATAGCAACATGTTTAGAGTCATTAAGTATTTATTCATTGTCATTTCAATTCTTGTAGGGATTGTGATGGCCATAGCCTTTTTTAGTGCCAATGAATGGGCTGTTGAGGAGGTCGTTACCATTAAAGCTAATAGTGAGAAAGTCTTTAAATATGTCAATAGCGTTAAGAAATGGTCTGAATGGGTAGCTTGGTTCAGGAATAAAGAAAACAAAGTGGAAGTGATCTATGAGGGGCCTGAACAGGGGGTTGGGGCTGTACAAAAATGGAAGGATGATCGGATGACCAGTGTTTTGAAGATAGTTGAAAGTAAACCGGATAAGTTCGTGAAATATGAGCTTGTGATGCGTAATGGGTCAGTCTTTAACGGGCAATTTCGTCTGATACCTGTCAATACGTCCACTCAGATTAGATGGACTATTTGGGGGACGTCTAGAGGGTTTACGGACAGGCTGAAAATGCTCATATTTAATTCGGCGATCAGTAATGATGCCAATTTGGGATTAGAGAACCTTAAAAACTTATTGGAAGGAAAAGACTAATTTTACTGAAGGCTTATGAATGACTTGTGATAGGGCAAGGTTTGAGGGAATAAATTGTTTAAATCTGAATTGTTTAAAAAGCTTCTGGATGACAATAACGAGATCGAATTACGTTATGGAGCCTTCACTCCCAGTGAGCGAAGCTGGTTTAATGCCCTTTCCATCCTCAATGAGAATCCGGATATTGAGACCATCACATTGATGGGAACTTACGTGACAGACCGCTATGATCGAGCCTACGCCGTTGCCAAGGGGTTCCAGTACGAGCATGGCATTACGGAGCAGCCGGCTAGACTGCTATTGGTGTGGAAAATGAAAAAGGGGAAATGGCTCTTTCGTAGAATGAGTAAGGGGTAGCTAAGTTTTAGACATGACTAGTGTTCCATCAATGCTGATTTGATGGATTCATTTGATGTGTAGGGGCAGGGTTACCCTGCCCCTACACATCAAATGAGACTTGAAAGAACACTAGTCCAATTTAATGAGACGAGTATGAATAGACGATTTGCTTTTTCCTCTTTTACTTTCATGCCAGGCGATCAGAAGGCTATTTGCCATTCTCCCAATGCTGAACTGCTGATAGGCAAAGGGTCGCTTAAAGAATATGTCCCTTCGCTCATTGCTTTTTGGGTTCCACAGGGTGATCACAATCCCTTTCTTTTTACTGGAATACCATGCTACATGAAAGAAACCGTCATAATACAGAGGATCAGAAATGGATGGAACACGACCATGCATTAGGACATAGCCCAACAATTGATGTTGACAAGACTTTGTTTTTCTGTTATAATAAAACATTCCGACTCTATAGTCTATCATCATGATCCTTCTATTCTCGTTGTCATAAACAATAAGAACGTTTTCTTGATTCATGAAATGATAACGATAAACATCCAAATCATCGAATGAAAATATTTTAGAGCATTTATCATCAAATCGCAATATTTTATCGTCTCCCTCCACCAGATAAAAGTGTTTATTGATTTTGTTGACTTCAAAAAATCTATGTTTAGGCCAACTAATATTAATCTTCTCATCTTGGTCTAATGAGGCTTCATAACCGATCTGCTGAATTTCCTTTAGACTGAGACTAAGTTTCTTATCTTTACTTATCGTATTTCCTGATGGATCCAAGACTCTAAGATACACTTGATTCGTCTTCTCCTCGTAATAATAGACGTAGAACTTGTTTTTTTTCACTTTCACTATAGGGAAAACAAAAGTATCTTTGTCTATTTCAGATGATTTGCTGTTCTTTTTTTCTATTTGCTTACACCGATAAGCAGAGAAGCTCATAAACATGATTACGAGTGCTAAAGTGATCTTCATGGATATTATCTCAATAAATCATATAAAATTGCGGGAAGATGCTTTTTTTTACGTCACGTCTAATAATACAAATATATCTCATAAGAGTCCCATGTTTTTTATCGATCAGGATAATTAATTTGTTCATAATCTGATCTGTTGACCGATAATTTATTAAATCTTCTTGTTATAGAAGCTTTCCTGCTTTCTCCTTTCCCCAACAAAAAAAAGTTAATATAAAAATAACTTCTGACCGAAACTCGACGTAGCATATAAAATGTTAACGGGACGCGGCATTTTTTATAACTACCTAATTACATGTGAATAAGGAGATTCATAATGTTCATCAACAGTAGTTTCATGAAGACCCAGTACCTGTTAAGCAGAGCCATGTCAGCAGAGTCCTTGCGTCATACAGTGATTACCGATAATATCGCCAACGTGGACACTCCCAATTTCAAACGCTCAGAGGTGGTCTTTGAGGCTGAGCTTGAAAGAGCGTTAAAAAGTGAGAGTCCCTATCCTTTTAAGGCAAAGCTTACAAACGATAGACATATTCCCTTTTATCAGCCCAAGGATTATCGAAAAGTGACTCCTAAAGTGAGTCTGGAATACGACACAAGCTACCGGAATGATAAAAATAATGTGGATATAGACAAAGAGATGGTGGGTGCCGCCAAGAGCACCATGCGATTTAACTCCTTTTCATCCATTACAGGACGTTATTTCAGAAAAATGAATATCTTGTTGAGAGGTTAAATAAATGGGAATGTTTGACGCGTTAAATATAAGTGCTTCAGGATTGACGGCACAACGGCTTCGTATGGACGTTATAGCCAACAACATAGCCAACGTAAACACCACGCGAACCACTGAGGGTGGGCCCTTCAGACGGAGTCAGGTGATTATGAGGCCCCGTACGGATCGATGGATGTTTAAATCCCATTTCCTCCCGGAAGCCTTAAAGCATGAGGTGGGAACAGGGGTTCGAGTTCTCAAGGTTGAGAAAGATGCAAGTCCCCCTCGTCTGAAGTACGATCCCACTCATAAGGATGCTATAGAGTTTGGCCCAAAAAAGGGATACGTGGAACTCCCCAATGTAAACATAGTGGTGGAGATGGTGGATATGATATCTGCCACACGGGCCTATGAGGCAAACGTCACCTTGATGAACTCTTCCAAGCAAATGTTCAACAGGGCTTTGGAAATAGGTTTAAGGTAATTAAATTGAGTTATAGGGAGTCTAAACATGAATATATCTAGTATGAATACACCGGTATTTATCAGGGAGATGATCACACCATCCTCGCCCTTTAAGGTGAAGGATCAACCCAATGCGGTGGAGAGTTTTGGTGATGTGTTAAATAAAGCATTGGGACAGGTCAATGATTTACAGGTTCAATCGGACAAGATGGTGCAAACGATGATCACGAATCCGGATAAAGTGAATATCCATGAGGTGACCACTATGTTAAGCCAGGCTGAAATGGCTTTATCCATGACTAAAGCTGTCACAGATCGTGTGATTAGTGCTTATCGCGACATTACTAATTTAAGGTAAGAGGCCTAAAATAGGAAAGGGAGGGTAGATGGACTTTATCAATCAAATAACCAGCCGTTTGAAAGAGTTCTTGTCGAAGCGTACAAAAACTGAGAAGTTCATAGTCCTGGGGGCAGTTGTAGCCATCGTGTTTACCTTTGTTCTGCTGGCTGTATTCTCATCTGAGGAGAGTCGGGTTCTTCTTTATAAGAATGGCCTTAAAAAAGCGGACTTCCAGCGGGTGACTGCCAAACTGGACGGGATGAAGGTGGATTATACCTCTTCCAATGATCGCTATATCTTTGTGGATAGCGGTGAAAAGGCCACTCAGCTGAGAGCTCAATTGGGAGTCCAAGGGGTCGTACAGAATGTAAGGGGCTTTGAGCTCTTTGACAATACAGAGTTCTCCACAACCGACTTTGAGCGTAAGATCAATCTCCGTCGAGCGGTCACGGGGAATATGGTGAAGCACCTCGAGGCCCTTGAGGACATAGAAAAGGCTCAGGTTACCATATCCTTCGGGGACAGCAGGCGCTTTTATAGGCGAGACCAAGATGAGAACCCACTCACAGCTTCTATCAGCATCACGCCGGCTTCCTTTTCTGATATACGGGAGAACAAGAACAAACTGAGGGGTTTAAGGGATTTTATCGCGAAAGGGATTGACAGGCTGAAGCCGGAAAACGTGATTATTCTGGATCAGGCCACAGGCGTTGATCTCACCGATAAAATTGAACCTTCACCGTATGATGAAGATATGCGAATGATTAGAGAGCATGCGAAACACAAGCGCAAGGTGAGGCAGGAGGCTGTGAGGGAGGTAAGAACCATCCTCTCAAAGATTTATGACGAACGTTATGAGTTGACTCTCACTGTTGATTTGAATTATGATAGTATGAAGGAAAACTCTCACAGGATTGATCCACTTAATCTTAAAGACCCAAAGGATATATATGCCAAATCCGATGTGAGGGATGGAGCTCGTACAAGTATTCAGACCAAAAAAGAAACATTTCAAGGTCGTGCTTTTATTCCTCAGGGACCGGCTGGGACATCGCCTAATGTTGCACCAGGTGCTTTAGAACAAATTGACCAGCCAACTATATATACAAATAATACTGAAACCATAAACTTGGAACATAGTACGACAGATACTGAAACAGTTAAACAGCCTGTGGAAGAAAAAGGTATGAGAATTGCCGTGGCTATCGATGCCCAGTGGGAAGAAGCAAAGGATAAGAATGGAACAATCATTGTTGAGAACAACGGAAAGATCAAGCGGCTGATGACCTGGCCTCCCAATAAAGTTCAGAACAATCAGTTAAACATTGATAAAACCAAACTGAATGCCGATCTGAATAATCTTAAGAAATTGCTGGAAGCTAAGGTCAATAAGAAACGAGGGGATATAGTTGCCGTCAGATTCTTCAAGTTTGATCACAGCAAAGAATGGGCCAAAAGAGACGAGGAACTCAGTGCCCAAAAGAGAAATCGCTTTTATTTAATAGCGGCCGGTGCAACGATTGCTGCCCTTATATTTATTTTCATACTCTACAGGATTATTAAACAGACAGTCGATCGAAGACGACGCCTTAGAGAAGAAGAGTTTGCCCGTGAGCAGCAGGCCATGAGGGAAGCCGCTCTCTTGGCTGCTGAAGAAGAGGGGATTATGATCGACCTACAGCCTGAGGATAAGGCCAGGCTTGAGATGCAGGAGAATGCCATCAACATTGCGAAGGATAAGCCTCAAGAGGTGGCTCAGCTCATCAGAACATGGTTGGCAGAAGATTAAATAGACATATGAGAGAAAGGAAAGGCCTGTAGGGGCGACCCGGCGGGTCGCCCCTAC
>CAJXGR010000036.1 GCA_913053665.1 uncultured Spirochaetia bacterium | reverse complement strand
TGCTTGCTGCAATCCTCCCAGCTCCCAACAAGTTTTCACCCTTTGTAAATAAAACAATTGCAACGGCAAGATTAAAGACGATTCTAAACAAAATGGTTGAGAAAAGCTATACAAGCCGCCGTGAAGTGGATAAGGCCTATGAGCATTTTTGGAGTACGATTAGTATTAATCAAATGAAAATTACTTCAGGCCAAACCTGGACGAAACGAGAAGATAAAGCCCCTTATTTTTCTGAATATATTCGACAAATAGCACAAAAGACCTTAGTGAAGGAATTAGGATACAAGAAAGATTATCTTTATACCGGTGGGTTAAAGATTTACACCACTCTAAATCTTAATAAACAAGACATCGCCCGACAACATTTGAGGGATCAGCTTAAAAAGCAAGATAAAATATATAGTCGCAATTCTTCATTAATATACAAACAAATAAAAAGCCAATACACGGATGTTCTTAACTTCATAGGCTACACCAATAAAGACCAATTTTTTCAACTCAAATACAAGCAGTATCTTGAGGATATTCAATCTCATATAAATGAAAACGTTGAGTTACTCAGTTTTATATCGACTTCTAATTCTCTTTATCAGCTAGACACATTGTTTGGCAAACATGCCCAAAGCCTGAGGGATTACAGCAACAGCTTGAAAGCCCAGGGAGCCCTTATATCCATTGAACCGAGCACGGGCTATATTGTGGCCATGATTGGAGGGAGACGATTTACCAGGGCCAGCCAGTTTAATCGGGCTGTTTTAGCTAGACGCCAAGCTGGATCAACATTTAAGACATTTGTATACGGAGCGGCCCTTCTGCGGGGATATGGAATAGGAACTATTGTTGGTTACAAGGGCCCAAAGAGATCCAGGCGAACAAAACATCAAAAGAAAGGTAAAACGAATCGTTCTCCGGTTTATTTAGCAAACGCTATAAAGTATTCCATCAACAAACACGCTGTCGAGACGATTAAAAATATTGGCCCCCAAAGAGTGGTTAATTTTGCCGCCCCCCTTTTAGGGATTGATAAAAAACGATTACCGGTAGACCCTTCCTTAGCTCTTGGCAGTGCTTCGATTACACCCTTTGAACTGTGTCGTGCGATGGCAATTATAGCGAATGACGGGAAAGAGGTTGTTCCCATCGCCATCTTAAGGATAGAAGATAAAAATGGCAATATTATAAAGGATTATGTGAAAGACGCTTACAAACAGGGTAAACCCAAACGGATTATATCTCCTTTAATAGCCCGATCACTGACCTACATGCTGGCAGGGGTTATTCGTGGTGGGACGGGGAGTGCGGCCGCTCATAACGCAAGGTTCTACCGTCAAGCCGCTGGAAAAACAGGTTCTACAAATGGTTATAAAGATGCATGGTTTGCTGGATTCACTGCTAATCTATCCACTGTTGTATGGGTAGGCTTTGATAAAGGGATGTCACTGGGTTATCATCAATATGGTGGGACAGTTGCCGCTCCTATATGGGCCAGGTTTATGAGAGACGCTCATCATGATTTACCTAATCTAAAATTGAAATATGCCGCCAAGGGAGGGATGAAAAAAGCCCCGTGGATCAAGGAACTTCCTGATATTATTGAAGAAGATTCAAAAGATGAAGACGTTGAGAACTTAAACGAAACCAATAGTCCTGGTTTTATAAGTTATTCTCATTTTCTCACAAAGGATAATGAAATCAAATCTCCATGGGATGCTATCAAAGAAATGGAAGATTTAAAGGGTACAAAAGATCCCGCAAACAATAAAGATAATACCAAGCCCCTTAAAAACATTGAGAAACCAGTTGGTAATAAAGAGACAGGAAATACAAAAGATCAAAACAAGCCTACAGAATGGGGAAAACTCATTAATAATACTCAAGATTCAACAAGTCCTAATGATCCATCCAACCCCAATAAAGCTATTAAAAATGGTGAGAAACCGATAGACAAAATCAAGAAATCAACAAGTCCAGAAGGTCAGGATCCTAAAAAAGACGGAAATACCAAGAGTGGGGGAAAGACAGAAGAGAACAAAGAACCAATGAATCCAAAAGGTCAGACAAATCCCAAAAATGATGGGAATACCAAAGATGACCAAAAGACAGATGATAAAGATTCAAAGGATCCAAAAGACCCCAAACATAGTACTAAATCGGAAGTTAGAAAAAATGGGGAGAAACTTGATAAAACCAAGAGTGAAGCCAAATCATAAAAGAGCCAAGCTTTACCGGATACCCATCTGCTCTTTAACCTGTCCCATTGTGTTTTCAGCTATCTGCTTACACTGCCTGCCATTCTCATAAATGATTTCCCTTAACCTGTTCTGATCCTTAAGAAGTGTCGTTCGTTTCTCTTGAATGGGTTCTAATGTAGCCCAGATACCATTGATCAGAAGCTTTTTACAATCCACGCAGCCGATACCAGCCCTTTTACACTCTGTTTCAATCTCGTCACGCTTTTCAGAAGGTGTAAAGAATTGGTGGAGGGAAAAGACGTTACAGATGGATGGATCGCCCGGGTCGTTCCTTCTTATTCTCTTCTCATCGGTGACAGCGGACATGACCTTTTTTTGTAAAACTTCCCGAGTCTCACCAATAGCAATATAATTCCCCATACTCTTACTCATCTTGGCTTTACCATCCAAACCAAGGATTCTGGGGGCATGGGATAATAGCTCTTTAGGCTCTGGGAATATCTTTCCAAAGCGATGATTGAAGCTTTTCACGATCCTGCGGGCGAACTCAATATGCTGGACTTGGTCCTCACCAACAGGTACGTGAGTGGCCTTGTACAAGATAATATCAGCTGTCTGGAGGACTGGATAGGTAAACAAGCCAGCGTTTATGTTTTCCTTATGCTGTTTGGACTTGTCTTTATATTGGGTCATACGCTCCAGATCTCCCATGGGAGCAATAGAATTCAGGATCCAGGCCAGCTCTGTATGCTCAGGAACATGGGATTGAATGAATAAGCGGCTTTTCTCCGGGTCAATGCCACAAGCTATATTATCGATAATAGCATTCCACACACGATCCTGGAAGTCTTTGACATCATATTTAACTGTAATTGCGTGATAATCTACAATACAAAAAAAACACTCGTAGGAGTCTAATAGGGTGATCCAGTTTTGTATGGCCCCTAAGTAATTCCCGATATGTATTTCGCCACTTGGCTGAATGCCTGAAAAGACTGTTTTATTCATAGTTTTCTTTTAGTTAGATTTTATAGAGCCTTGAACGGCGTTTTTTCCTAAAACAATAATATCATCTGTGAGAGTGTACTCCGCCCATTCGCTATGTTGGTCGCTATTGAGGACACAATCTCTTGGAACAGTGATTCTTTTATCGATAATAGCTTTTGTCACCCTGGCTCCTCTTTGCACGTGAACGTTATCAAACAAGATGGAGTCTTCCACAATGGCGTCTGGTTCTATGGTGACGTTGGTTCCTAAAATGGAATTGAGTACCCTGCCTTCAATAACCCCTCCGCCGGATATGGCAGAATTCACAATAAGGTTTTCAGATCGATCCCTTGAAAAAGTCCTCGTAGGCGAGCTTTGGCTCTGATAAGTCCGAAAGGGCCAACTGGGGTCGTATAAACTAATCTCACAGCGGTTATTTAAAATATCCATGTTTCCCTGATAATATTCACGGAGGGTTCTAAGGAAGTTCCAATAACGACCTTGGCCGTTTTCATCTATAAAAGGATAGCTAAAAACACGGAGCGAAGAGACCATATTGGGTATAATATCCCGTCCAAACTCCTGATATTCCTTCTGATCGCCTTCTGACCCTTTAAATATATCCTTAAGTACCTGGGTGCTAAATACATAAAGTCCCATAGAAGCGAGACAGGTATCATCACTGTGCTGGGCGAACTTTTCGGGCTTTTCTTCAAAGCGTCTCACTCGATTATCTTGATCACAGGTCATCACACCGTAGAGATTGGACTTGGTGACGGGTATTGGGACGGATCCAATGGTAATGTCAGCCTTTTTCTCTATATGAAAGCGAATCAAGTCCCGATAATCCATCTTATAAATATGGTCTCCTGAAAGGGTTAAGACATAGTCAGGGTTTTCATTCTCAATAGAGAACAGGTTTTGATAGACTGAATCGGCGGTTCCACTATATAACTGATCCCCCCGCCTTTGCTGAGGGGGATAGACGTCGATATATTCCCCCATACTGTTGGAATAAATACTCCATCCATCACGGATATGCTTTAAGAGAGAGCCAAAACGATGTTGAACAGCAATGTTGATCTGTCTGATCCCAGAGTTCAAGCAATTGGACAAGATAAAGTCGATCACTCGATATTTACCAAAGAAGGGGACGGCCGATTTACTCCGGTCTTCGACAAGAGGCATCAGTTCTTTACGCTTTCCACCCGATAAAATAATGGCCAATACCTTCATATTCGTCTCTTGTATTAGGTCTATAAACAATTATTACTGATCCAGGGGAGGAAGTTGTTTCTTACCCAATAATTTAATAAAAAAGGAGGAGATAATTGAGAAAAGATGTTTAAAAAACTGGGTAAGCAGATAAAAAAAGCCTTTTTTGGCCAATCTTCTTTTGCGTTCTATGATTTTTTCAATTTCGTGTTCAGTGAACTCTTTCCTCATAAAGTTTTCTTGGCTTTCGATTTCCAGTTTCGCAAGATCACCGCTTGTGGCAATAATATTTACGTCGATTTCTTTCCAACCCAGGTTTTTACAAGCTGTTAATCGCCTTGCACCGGCCAGAAGCTCATAATTCTGATTGATAGTAACAGGGTTAAACAAACCTAATGCGTTGATGGAGTCTTGAAGAGAGGATAAATCTCCCAAATCTTCCCGAATACGTTTACCCAATTTAATATCACCAATTGTTATTTTCATTCCAGTCTAACTTGTTTTGAAATCATTATTATTTAAGATATAACATGAACTCGATGAAAAGTCAAGAAAAAAGACATCTCTCTCAGACAGTTCTTAAAGAATAAGTTTTTGGCAAAAGTCTTTTTTCTGATGCATAAATATGTAATGGTTACCATTTAACGTAGTTTGGAGTCATTTTAAGGACACCCGGATGACAGTCTTGCAGGGAGCTTAGACCGGATAGAATCATTGCTTTTCGTAATTCTTCCTTATACTGATCCAGGACATATTTGACACCTCTTTCTCTGCCTCCATAAGCCCCAATGGCAACAGGTCGTCCGATACATACAAAGTCAGCCCCAAGAGCAAGCCCTTTAAGGACATCTAATCCAGTTCTAAAGCCCCCATCTACCATCACAACCATCTCACGGCGTATCGCATCCACGATTTCAGGGAGAACATCCGCTGTACCAGGCATAGAGTCCATCACACGGCCCCCATGATTTGACACGATAATCGCCCGAGCACCTGTATCCATGGCTCTTAGGGCATCTGTTTTGGTCATGATGCCTTTTAGGATGAAAGGAAGGTGGGTTGAGCGAACCAATTCTTGTAACTTCCCTATACTCTTGGTTTCAACAGCCTGACCCTTTAAGGCCATTGTAGTAAAGATACCTGCGTCTACGTCAATGCCGACGGCCAGAGCACCCGCTTCTTCAGCGGCTCGGATTCTTTTGATGATTTCGTTCTGATCTACTCTGGGCTTAAAAATGGAAATACCCCGCCCCCCGACTTCTTTAATAGCCTTGACTCCATCAAGGTATTTTTCAGGGGATGCCCCATCACCAGCCATGGAGAGAGTCCCTGCTAATTGAGCTCCATTCATCATCCCTCTGACAAAGTCTATTTCAGTCATCCCCCCACCCATATTAGTTTCAGTACCTGTTACAGGCGACACAAGTACCGGGAAGCTTATGTTAGCCCCGAACAAGCGGGTTCTCATTTGAGGATCCTTGACATCATGAAGGTAGCTGGTTATCAGTTGGTATCTCTGTAAGGCTTTGAGGTTATTAAAGAACGTTCCGGCTGTCCCAATCCCGCCCATACCAGGTACCTGACCTCTACACTCCTTTCCATCGCAAATCTTACAGACAAAGCATGTTTTATTGAACTTTTTGAGGGCAGTCGTCCGAATCTCATTAAAAGTAATTTTACCTTCTTTGGCGGTATCAATCTTGATCTTTTCGACCGCTTCATTCATGATACGAAGGGCTTCTTCTCGTGTATCGCCTACCACAATGACATGACCGCTTTTTTCAATGTTATTGGTGGGGTCCTTAACCACATCGCCCTCTTGAACGTTTAAAAAGATGTGCTTAACGCCGTTTACACCTTCAGCTTCTTCCACACCCGTGATGGCCTTGATGATACCGCTTTTAGGGATCAATCCTTGCTCTATAGAGACACGCTGGTATTTTGGGCTTAAGTCTTCCGGCTCCTCGCCCAGAGCGATGAGTATAGCGTTCTTGATGAGATTCACTCCTGTAGCGTAGGGGTAGGTGTAGGCAGACATGAATCCCCCTGAGAGACGGGCGGCTAGCTCTATAATCTTAACGCCCTTTTCGGTGATTTTAATATCTCCTTTAGCAGAGCCCATTTCAATGTCTAAGGCTCGTATGCCCTGTTTCATAACGGTTATTGCTTCATGGATGATTTCACGGGGTTGATTGGATGGGAGGATATGACCGGTTTCAACAAAGTAGGGTTCGTATTGAATGATTCTATCGGCAATGCCAGCAATATAGATCTTATTATTAAATATGAGAGCGTCAATGCTAAGTTCATCGCCAGGCATATACTCTTCAATGATGATTTCACCACTTGGCGAGTTCTTTTTAGCTGATTGAAAAGCAATCTCAAGGTCTTCTAACTGATCGACCCTCTTGACACCTCGTGCCCCCATATTGGTGGTGGGTTTAATGACTACAGGAGGCTTCAACTGGTGGAAAGCATTAATGGCTTCATCCAATGTCCAGCATCCAAAGAACTCTGGGGATGGGACAGCCATAGATTTAAATCTCTGACGCATTTTCAGCTTATTGGTAGCGGCCAAGGCGTTGTCGAACTTAATCCCGGGAAGGTTTAATGCGGCGGCCACGGCGGCAACAGTCATCGAAGCGTCCGTACCCACTGTAAAGACACCGTTTATTTTGATCTGATCATTAAAAGCCCTAGCCACTCTTACAGAGCCTTCTATGTCTTTGGTACTCATAACGATAGGGAAATCAGCCAGCTTTAGACCGTAGGCTTCTTTATTGTAGTCGGTCACAATAGTTGTAAGACCCATTTCTTTGGCTGTCTGAATGGCTGGGATCTGGAGGATGCCTCCTCCAATTATCATGATATGTTGTTCCACCAATCTATCCAATCGGGAAGGGGTTTATAACACCCTGTCGGCACATTTATTAATCCCTTTAGTTATTTTATCTTGATGGATAAAGTTTTTAAAGGAGAGGGTAGAGAAGTCTCTTTGATGAAGTATTTTACGCATATTTGAATAGAAAAAGTGGGTGTAACACTTGCAATCGCTGACTCCAAAGTTCTTGATGGGTTGCTGGAAGAGAGTCCATTTTCTTGACATTTCGGCAATATCACCTATTAAAGGACGACCATATCACCACATCCGCTACCGCCTGACCATTTCGTTTTACCGATTCCCATTCCAGTCAGACTCATCAGGATTCACCCGATTCTTCATCTTAAGAAGGCTCTTCAGGAGGGGGTATTGAATGCTTACTTCAGGATATTTCTTGTAAAAGTCTAGCATAGTCCTGTTCATATCGTCTTTAATGGCTACTTTAGCGTCTCGTCTATGGTAATAGAATATAATATCACCCACATAATTCACCTGGTTTGGGATGATTTTAAACTCATTCTCCGGAAAGCTGTAACCTGAAGAGATCCCTTTAAACTTATAATAAAAGTCTTTAAATGTATAAATACCTTTTTTTAAGAAGATATATCGGCTGGTCTCCCGACTGTTGATCCAGGCGGCTAGGGCGAAATGCTTAGGGTTTGATGATTTTCCTTTGGCATGAAAGTACAATTCACGGGGCAAGGGGGCTTTATTCCCGCTGACAAAGTGAAAGACGGCAATCCCTTCATCCCTCTTGGGTCGTTCATTCTCAGAAAAGTTCGACTCTTCGCTTAAGATCGTCTGTATGGAACATTGGGAGAATGAAATCATCAAGATAGCAATGATTAAATACTTGGCCATACCTGCTCCACTCTATGAACCGTGGGATTTCCGTTCTTTTATCCGACCCTTGCTGTCATAGAGGATCGTTTCACTGAGTTTCTTGTTTCTATATAAATCGGCTTTAAACACCCGGCCCTTTGAATTGTAGTGATGAACTTCTACAAGTTGATCATATTCATAGAGTTTGGCTTTGTCCAAATCTCCAGACGAGTGGTAGAAGTATTTATATCGCCTAAGCAGTAGGCCATCTACAAACTCATCCTTTCGGATCAGCTTACCCTGACTGTTATAAAATAACCAGTTGCCAAAAGCTTTCTTGTCCACAAAGGATTGTAAGGTTTTAATCTGCCCATTTGCGTAGTAACCCAGTCGTTTCGTTATTTGAAGTTTTCCCTTCCCTTCGTCTCTGTCTAAGACATACTTTTCTTTTTTAATAATCTGCCCTTTAGGATTAAAATAAAGCCAAATACCAACGGGTTGATACTTTTCTAATTTTCCTGTATAACAAGCTATTTTCGATAAATGCTTGCCTTTATAATAATACCTAAAAGTAAACTTAATTCTTTTTTGAGTTTTCTTATTCCCATCTTTATCGCGATAACTTCTTTCAATATAATAATCTTCTCGGTTAGGCTTACCTTTAGAGTCATATGTGAACTTATAATACCCTAATTTCTTTTTACCTAAATAATTCTCTCGTAATTTAACCTTTTGAAGGCTATTGTAATACTCGACGGATTTCCCTCTACCACGGCGATTCGCCCAAGAAGGAATGGGATAGGTCACTTTCTTGATACGGTTATTGTCTCCGTACTGAACGGCATAATAGACCTTTAATCTTCTGGCTTTTCTTGCTGAGGTTGGCTTTATATATTTCCATCGGTATGTATTATTGTTCCAAACACGGCCTTTAAAATACTTGATCTTAGCCCCATAGGCTGAAAAGGGAATCACTGTAAATAAGGTGAACACAACGACCATGAGAATCTTGTATTTCATTCTTTATCTCCAAAATGCTTGGGATGACTAAATATAATGCGTGACAAACATATAAATCGGTAAATACGCTAAATTAAGATGATGTGATTTAAAAATATCAAGAACACTCAAAAAGTCAATATCATCCTGAAATAAATTAACTTGATTCACTATTTCTTTATTATATTTCAGTCATTAATGATAGAATCTAAACAAGCTATAGACATGATTAGAAAAGACTTTGCCCAAATTGCAATGGATGGCATTGATTTGGATAACTTGAAGTACTCCTTTTGTTACCCTTTGGATCAGGCTAAAGAAGTCATTGAATACAAGGGTCAATGGGCCTATCCTCCTATCCTTGTGACTAAACAACCCTCAGGCTATTGGGTGATCGATGGAATGAACCGTATTCGCCATTTAGCGTCCAGAGGAGAGACCTGTATAGAAGGGTTTATTATAAAATCCCAATCTCCTTTAGACGTACTCACAGAAGGTATTCTTTATGCTCAAACCTATAAATCCTTAAATCTTATAGAGAAAGCTTCTATTCTCCACAAGCTGATCCACTCATTTCAGGTGGATGAATCGGTCGTTATAAACCATTATCTCCCCCTTTTACTGGATAATCCGAGTCACAAACGGTTTAAACTTCTTATGAAGCTCAATGACTTATCCCATGAGATGAAAAATCATATCATACGAGAGAACACCCCTCTCAATCTATCTTATGACCTATCCCAATATTCTTTAGGGGATCAAGCTATCCTGTATTCATGGATCAAAAAGCTTAAACTGGGTGTGAACCGCCTGAAGTTCTTTATAGAGTCCCTTAATTTTCTTTGCAAGAGAGATCAAAAGAGTGTAGAGAATATACTAAATAATGATATATTTGTTGCTTACCTTTCTTCAGAAACAAAACACAATATCCTGGAAAAGAACTTCATCAATGATTTGTACACTTTACGCTATCCAGCATATAAAGAGCACTTGGAACAGGTGCAAAAGGTTATCAGGACATTTAAACTCCCGCCACGCTGGAAAATTAATGTAGCCAAAAACATGGAAGGAGAAGGCTTTCATATCGATTTCCATATTAGAAACCAGGAAGAATACCCATTAGCCCTGGAAAAGCTTGAGACGATCTATAAAAACCAGGGTATTGAACAGCTTTTCACATACCTTTAAATTGAGAGTGGTGAAAATGACTTTAGAAGACGCTCAAAGGGAAGTCCATAAATATGTATCTCAGTTCAAGATGGGCTACTGGGCCCCATTATCTAATTTAGCCAGACTCATAGAGGAAGTGGGCGAGTTAGCCAGGGAGTTAAACCATTTATACGGGAATAAAAGCAAGAAACCCACTGAAGGTGAGGGCCATATTGCAGATGAGATAGGTGACATACTTTTTACTTTGATCTGTATTGCTAATTCAGAGGACATTGACTTGACTACAAGCCTTAAAGGGGTCATCGATAAGTACAACCACCGTGATAGGGATCGTTGGGATCCAGTAGAATGAGATTATTTACTGTTATCCAACTGGATTCGTCTGCTAAACGCAATATTGACCAATTCCGTAATTGCAAGCTGATTATTTAAAAAGAAATGTCTTTCACCTTGACAAATCCCAAAACACGTGATATACTTTATAATACCATATCCTGGGGGATCAAAATGATTCTTAAAAATACAATGGAAGACATCGTTTTTCATGCTGTTAATGAAATGTGTACTGATTCTCATGAGGATTTCTGGAAAGATGAAACCAATCGCCATGATGTGGCGTGTTATGTCTTAAACCGTGTGAGGGCCTCTTATTTAACGAGCGGTCGGGGGGTTCTCCATATGGAAGCGAATCATGAAAAGGATGTCCAGAAAACAGCGGATATTTTCATATTAGTGGCTGAAGCCATGAGAACCGTATTATCCCGTCGAAAAGACAAGTCGCACCCTGTTGCTCCCCCAAAACCTGAAGAAGAGGACTCCTACTATTTTAACTTTCCCTGTCTCATTGGCAAGATTATTTCTATGACGACCTGGGAAGGAATGGATGGAACTATTGTCACCCTCAAAACCAGGATAGAACACTTTGTCAAAACCGATATGATCAACCCCCAATGGGACAATCCTTACACCATATCCCATAAAACAAGTGGTTATTTTACTTTTTTCCCTTCTCCAGTGAAAGACAAGAAGAATGAAAAGTCCTCACGCCTCTTTGAGTTTAGCCTTCTCTTTGAGCACTCTGGTCAGGAGCCTGTTGAAAAGATCTTTACCATTGATGTGACTTCAGAACGAGCGATCCATCAAAGCTTCCGAAAAGGCTTTACTCACCGTATAGAAGATATTTATATCAATTAAACTTTCTTATTGGACGGATTCGTGTACCAACACAATGTCATAGAAAGCATGGGCCCTCTGGTGGGTGGCACAACTTATCGCAATTACAATGGCCTGGATTTCAATCTAAGTCTTAGGGCTGGAGATACCTCCCAAAGTCGATCCAACAGAAAAGACTTGTTCCACAACCTTTCACTGCCATTAGAGAATGGAGTCTTTCCCCAGCAGGTTCATGGCAATGAAGTTCTTCAAATTACCTCGACTAGAAAGGACTTAGAAGAAGATAGTTCGACTGTTTCAAAATGTGACGGGCTAATGACATCAGAAGGTGAACTTGTCTTATCCATTCAAACAGCCGATTGTTATCCAATATTTATCTATGACCCGATCCAGAAAGCCATTGCTCTTATCCACGCCGGGTGGCGAGGGACAGCACAGAAAATCACAGTCAAGACGATTGAACTTCTTTCTCATACATACCAATCCAATCCTGAAGACCTGATCGTTTCTATAGGCCCTGGAATCCAATCCTGTTGCTATGAAGTTTCTATTGAGTTCATGGATCACTTTAGCGCACAGGTACTCAAAGAACGGAATGGCCAATTCTATCTGGATCTCCTGAAGGAAAATGTTTTACAGGCCCAATCAGCCTCTGTTCTGGAGGACAATATACTCACCGAGTCCAGCTTATGCACAGCCTGTCACGTGGATCAGTTTTACTCATACAGGAAAGAAGGCCCACTGAGTGGTCGAATGATGTCCTTTTTGTCCCTTAAATCGGGATACTATTCTGACTAATATACCACCTGTAGGGGCGACCCGCCGGGTCGCCCCTACAACATGTTGGTAATGCGACAATTTCCCATGTGTTCACCATTTCACCACTGCTCCGTACGGGTTCAACATGTTGAACCCGTACGGAGCAGTGGTATTAACCATATGGTGCCTGTATAGCCTTTTGGATTGGGCAGACACGTGGGTCTGCCCCTACAAATTGGGCTTAATACAACAGTTTCCGACGGGTCGTCCCTACAGGCGGTATAACCCCTATTTGGAGAAGGTTTTGACTCAAGAGAAAATCTACCCGATCTATTTGCTTTCAGGCAAAGATCATAGAGAAATTAAAAGGCGAATCTCTCAACTTGAAGCCTTAATATTCCCTGACTTAAAGCAAAAAGATAATATCAACAGCCTCATGTTTTTTGGGGAGGACTGCGATATGGAAGAAGTCCTATCCGAATGTCATACCTACCCGGTTTTTACCGATAAGAAGCTCATTAAGGTCTATGATTACAGTAAATTAGACAAAAAGAACCTGGAAGGCTACATCAAAAGTCCTTCTGACACAACAGTTCTTATTCTGGTCTCCGCTGCAAACGATAAAGAGCCTGATAAAGCCATCCTATCTGCTATGAAAGAACACGGAAAGATAGAGTACTTTAAGGACAAATCCCCCCAGGAAGCCCTCGCGATGATCACCACGAAGCTACAAAAGGCTGGTGTGCCCTATGATCCAGAGGTTCTCAGTTATTTAGTGGAGCAGGAAGAGTGTTCCATCGGTAATATAGACAAGGTTGTAGAGGCCATAGAGACTTACTGTCAGGGTGGTGAGACCTTATCGGTTGGCGATATTCCTGACATACTGGTCTCCTCAAAACTCCCATCCATATTTGACTTTATTGACACTCTTTTTTCGGGAAACCTCCCTAAAACCTTAAGGCTCTTCCAGCAAATGACTGTTGAGGAGGGTAATTTCGGTCAATGCATTTCTATGATCTACAGACAATTAAAACTCATATGGCAGGCTAAAACCTATCTCAATCAAGGGATTCATCAAAGTGAACTAGCCAAAAGACTCAATCTTCCGCCTTTCATTGCAAAGAAAATCATCGGACAATCCTCACGATTTTCAATAATCAAGTTAGAGAAGTTATTTCAGGGTTTGAGTGATTTGGATTACCAAATGAAATCAGGGGATAAGAACCTCCAGACCTGTCAATTCGAGATTTATCTATCGTCATTTCACAGCTCCTCCACCTGATACGCCATTCAAACTAGGTAAAGATCAGATATTTACTGATGGGTAACCATCTGTAGCAGTGAACCCGTGTGTTCACGCTTCCACCCTCCTCTCCGTATGGGTTCAACATGGAATCTGTTGAATTACCAGCATTTTGTAGGGGTGGATTTGAAACCCACCCTTACCGAGGGATCAGCCCAATATTTACTTTATCTTAATGGTAATCCCTGCATTAATCGTTATGGGGACAACCATGTCACTTGCGAAAATAAAGTCCGTCCTCAGTAAAATAGGGATGGATATATTGGATCCAACAGGAATATCCACTCCTCCACCCAGTCTTAGACCATACTCACTCCCTGTATTATTCCCTGTCGCCATATACCCCCCTTGCCCGATCTGAAATATAAGCAGGTCATTCTTTAGGAGATTAAATTCGATCATAGTCAATAAAGTGAAGTAAGATACAGTAAAATTAAAGTTGTTAAACTCTCGTTTATAGGCTTTCACAAAGCCCAAATCGACACCCACACCAATCAGCTTGGAAATACGATACAGACCCGTCCCTCCAATCCTCAGAGCTGTCTTATTGCCTGTTCCAATGGTTGTATCCACTGATGAGGTCGATCCGATTCCTGCTGTAAACCTGATTTTATGCTGTCCTCCTTTAGCACTGAGCCATGAGGTTATCCCAAAAACTATTACTAAAATGGTCACTAAGGTTTTGATTCTTTTCATTGATTCCTCCATCTATTATGTATTTAGATAATATAGCAAAATAATCATGATTGATAAACTGAAAAAGTGATTTTTTCCTGGCTTAAGTCTTCCATTTTATGGTGCAACCGATTGCGTAGGTTTCAGGCTCTCGGATGGGTTCATCGGAGATTAAAGCTTCCATTGCGGCTTTTAGGTCCTGGGATTTCACCCGATCAGCCTCCTTCCAGTTATCATCAATACGACCTGTATAGACAAGCTGTCCATCACTATTCATCAGGAATATCTCGGGAGTATGAGTGGCCCCAAAGGCTTTTGCTACATCCTGACTTTCGTCCCTCAAGTAAGGAAAAGGGAAACCTTTAGCTTGAGCTCTTCTTTTCATGTTCTCAAAGCTATCGTCGGGATAGGTGATGTCTTCATTGGAGTTGATGACCAGGATTTCAATGCCCCTGGGACTGAAATCATTGTATAGGTCGATCATTCGATCTTCATAGGCTTGAACGTAGGGACAGTGGTTGCAACTAAAGATTACTACCAGTCCTTTCCCCTTCAGAAAGTCCTTTGAGTGAAGGATCTGATCATCTACCCCTATCAACGAGAATCCTGGCATGGTCTGTCCAATTTTCATAGTCCTGCACCCCTCATATACGTTGCTTCAGCGTTTGTTGATGTTTAAGTTTTACATGAAATATAATACAATAGAGTAGAGATACAGGTATTTTAATCGATTAAAAGGGAAAATGCCTTGAAATTATCCACTGAATAGGTTATAATATTAAGTTGAAGGAGATCATCATGATACGGTTTTATTTAGTAATTATTGCCCTGTTTATAGGTCACAATGTGTTTTGCAATGATCCTCGATCCAATTATCCAAATTACCCGCGAAACAAGAATTATCAACCCCCCCCACCCAAGAAAAAGGATGATGGCCCACGGATCGTTATTGATGGTGGGTTCTTCTTCCCAGCAGAGCCAAGCTCGGGGCCAGCGGTTGGATATGGTTTTGGAATAGGCTATGGGGGGGGGATCGGGATTGAGACTGATACTGATACAACAGCACAAATTAGAATGGATTTACATTACTATAAATGGACTCAAGGGAATAATAGCTATCGGCGAACCTCCTTCTTTTTTGGTCGTCGTGTGTTCCCAAGCCGTCGCTTGAAATATGTTTTACCGTTTGTTGAGCTTGGGATGGATATCAGCAGTGATAAGAAAATTGCTGGAGAAAATAGCATTCACGTAGGTTTTACACCGGGTGCCGGGCTTGAGTTCCGTTTTGAGCCAATATCCTTGGGAGTAAGTGGTCGCTATCATCTTATCAAACACCCTTATTTTACGATCTCGCCGTATTTAGG
>CAJXGR010000035.1 GCA_913053665.1 uncultured Spirochaetia bacterium | reverse complement strand
GTGAGCATCTTATAGCACTCAGCCAGTAGAAAGCGATTGGGTTGGACGGCCTCAAAGTACTTTTCAGGATTGTTCTTGCCAATTAAAGCATCAATGACCCAGTGATTCCCGGATTCCAGGATCAACATAAAAACCGGGTAATTATCAGGATCCAGTTTCACCTTCTCAGAGATAAACCTGGCGTAAGATATGGCCGCGTCAACAGCTAGACCATCCCGACAGTTTATAATCTCATTCAAGAAAGTTAACTTCAGCTGATCAATTTCTTCCTCCGTCCAGCCCGAAATTCTCTCAATAGTAGCTTGACTCATCGATTCACCTCATCATTATTAAGTATACTAAGATCCTATCATCTATAAGATAAAGTCTATAACTGCCTATTTCTTTGGAGTTTTCTTCTTTTTACCTGCATTAGTGGCAGTCTCTAACTTGTTTTTCCCATTCCCTTTTGCGGCAGAGAGATCCACCCGATTTCTAGGCTGAATCTCCGGGTCCAGGTTAGGTTCAGTTTTGAGTAAAACTGCCGGGATCACATCCACTAACCTTTTGTTGGAGTCAAAGAAGTTATTTCTAATGTTATGAGAATGGACGGCTAGATCTTCCATATCCTCATCGATTCCCTGACCCTCCAACTCACTGATCTTATCCAGGAGGTCTAAAATACTCCTGTTTAGCAAATCGTCCTGACCTTTATCTTCTATCAAATGCTTTCCCAGACTGTTTACGTCTGAAATAGTAGGTGGATAGATGTGATAGCCATCCAAAGGGGAATTATAGGCGGTTTGCAGGACACCCAATATGATGGCCAGGGTTTTTGAGTAGATTTCACTGGGTTGATACTTGGTGAGAAAACTGAAGCAAGACGCGACAATAAAATGATTGGGTTGGATGGAACTCATGAACAAGAATGGATCACGGGTTCCGAGGAGAGCGTCGATCACGTGACCGTTTCGGATGCTCAAGACCTTCAGAAAGACCGGATAATTACTATTATTTATCCCGGTGCTATTTAGCAATGCTCCATAGGTGATCGCGGCTTCCACAGCTTCTGGAGTTCTCACGCCCATTAAGCCGTTCAGAAGGTTGTGTTTGATTTGTGAAATCTCATCTTGCGTCCAAATCTGTTTTTTTTTCGAATAACTCTTTCATAACAACTCCTATTATTTATTTTGCTAATCCACAAAGACTTTAGGTGGTTTCCAGGTCGATTTTATTGTAATCAATAGCAATAATTAAAGTGAGCTGTTTGGAATTATGGATCACCATATAGTTATTGGGGTTTCTATCTTCGTCAAAGAAAAGCCATCGATTGATAAGATCATTGGCCAGGACTCTTTTAAAGGGACTTTCGGTATAATTGTACCCACTGATTTGAATACCCTTTAGTACGACTTTTGAGCCTCGATAATAGGTGTCGTCAATCTTGATTAGCATGGAAGGAGCAGCTAATGTTTGGAGGGAAAAGTCTATATAATAGGCTAGTTCATAGAGTCTATTGGTAAAAGGACTTTCATCATCTATCTTTTTGATGATCCAATGACAGTTCTCACTGTCTATAGCCCCTTGATAGCCCCTAACTTGTGCATTGAATGGAAGATAGTCTTTGCTAATATCTGCTTTAAAGGTAAGATTGTGTAGTCGGTCAATGAGGTCATCAATAGGGAGATCCAGATAGTAATAATCGATTAGCTCCCTATCAAAGACCTTGCCCATCAGCTTGTTAGACATATAAGACCTCTGCTTCCGGCTCTATAGCGAACTTCAGATTCAATTGACCCTGATCCATGATGAGATAGGGTGCATGAGTTTGACCATTACAGTAGATGATATGGTGGTTTTTAATCCCCAATACGTTCATCCATACGCCGCTTGCTTCACCCGTATGCCATAGGGGATTGTGTCCAACAATGAAATGTGTATCAGGAGGAAGATTCAGCTTCTCCAGGGTTGCCCTAATATCTTTCTCATCGTATTCCTTGAGGCTGGGATTCCCTCTGAACTCATTGAGCCTTGTCCACATCAATTGCATGTATTTATCCTGATCGTAATGCGATATTTATAAGTTCATCACGGCTTGTGCCTCTTCTAGCCGGCCCAGCATGGGTTATAAAGTATCCTTTGCCGATCACTGCCATGGGGAGAGCCTCAAAGAACTTCTCCACTTCATTGACACAGGCTTCGTTGTAGCGATTTAATAGAAGTTGATGAAACTCCTTTCCCTGAGCTATACCGCTTTTCCTTAGGTGATCACTGAAAGTATCGTGATTTCCTCTTATATAAAATACCCTGTGGGGATATCGGTAAATCAAATCAAATAAGTACTTTAGAGACTCAAGTGATGATTCCATCTCTAGCATCTCCCCGTTCTGATCATTGTGAAAGGCGTCTCCCAGGATGATCATAATACTTTTGTTATTGGCGAGATCCTTTATGTTCTCACTTAATATGCATTGAAGATTCGCTAAACAACCGTGTAGATCACCGATCAGTATAACCTTGAACTTTTTTGGGATCTCCAAAAGCCCGCCGGGTTTTCCATAACGGTCTTTGGGCCGATATTTATAGTTTAGTACAACTTTATTGACCCTTTTTGCTAACTTGCAAAAAGAAGAACTATCCATAACTTACCGCCATTCTGTGTTTTCTTGTAATAGGCATCGTAAAAATCTAATATACTCTTGTGAGGGTTTGACCCTATCATCGCAATCTATATATTTGAGTAGAACATTGGGAATGACATCGCTTAAGTCTTTATTATTATCAAAATAAGCCATGCGAATATTGAAAGCATGTTTAGAGAGAATGTTCTTGTTAGAGTCTCCATGATACTCTCCCAAAAGAGTGATCTTATCCAGTATTCCAAGAATGAGACTGTTTTCATAATAAAATTGATCTTTACTGGGGTTTAGAAATTTGCCCACGTTATCTAAATCAACCCTTCTCGGGGGATAAATCTGATAGCCATCATCCGCTTTGTGATAAACATTTTCGAGGACTCCCAATAAGACTAAAAGGACTTTTTGACAGATTTCGTTAGGATGCCATAAAGCAAGGTCTTGAAAAACGACTTGACTTAAGTATTTATTAGGACGTATGTTAGAGAACAAAAGTCTGGGATCCCTCTTCCCAATAAGTGCGTTGACTATCCAGGGACTGTTGGTCTGGACCAACTTTAGGAATAGACGATAATTATGATTATTTATACCCACATGATTCAGGTAATTGGCAAAACCTATGCTGGACTCGACCTGTACGGGGTTTTGGCAGCCGGTGATGCCTTCCATAATGATAAATTGATTGGTGACCAGAATGTCTCTGTCTTCCTCGACTTCGTGATGGATCATTTATACTGTCGTCTCCTAGTAAGGAACGATTACACCTTCCTTTTAGACAAAAACTCTCCTCACTATATTAATGCAAATAGTATACCAGGATTTATGATTATGAGGAATACTGTTTGACAGTTCTATTCAGCTTTGATCCGTTGATGATTAAGGTGAAAGTGTTGGATTATAGGGCATCTATCTAGTGTGACGAACCATTCATAATGTCTTTAATAATCTTTTGATCTTCAGATGATGGGTAGCCCCAATCTTCGAGGTAGCCGAACTTCTTCTTGATGGTGGAATTGCCGAAATTCCCGTCTAAATAGACCAGTTGTTTATCGGAGATGAGTGCTGGATGGCAGACACCACAGGCATGGGCGAGTTGGAGGATCTCTTTTCGTAGGGTGATAATGTACTTTGCCATCCGACCTGCTTTTAAATCTGGATCAAGCCCTCGTTTTAGCCATCGATTCTGAGTGGCCACACCCGATGGGCAAATCCCTGTATGGCATCGCTGAGCTTGAATGCAGCCCAGTGAAATCATAGCTTCTCTTGCCACATTCACCATGTCACAGCCCAAGGCAAAGGCAATCAGACTGTTATCAGGGAATCCAAGACGTCCTGAGCCAATGAAGACAATCTTGTCCGCTAGATTCTTTTTAACGAAAATGGGATAGATTTGACTCATTCCTAATTTAAAAGGCAATGACACATGGTCTGAGAAGGCGAGAGGAGCCGCTCCCGATCCTCCTTCCCCCCCGTCTATGGTGATGAAGTCCACACCTCGTGTGCCGGATTCCATCTTTGAGGCAAGGTCTTCCCAAAAACTGATCTCCCCAACAGCTGATTTAATGCCAACAGGTAAGCCTGTTTCGCTGGCTAAACGCTCTACAAAGTCCAGGAGGCCGTCTACGTCCTGAAACTCCCGATGAGTCGGTGGACTAATGCAATCCTGCCCCATAGGAACACCGCGTATTTCTGCAATTTCCTTAGTAATCTTACTTGCAGGGAGAATACCCCCTTTAGCCGGCTTAGCCCCCTGGCTGAGTTTCACTTCCAAGGCACGAACAGGGGCAGTGGAAATGGCCTCCTTCAAGTTCTCCATATTGAAACGTCCATCCCCATCACGACAGCCAAAATAGCTGGTGCCGATTTGCATAATCAGCTCCCCACCGTGCTTATGATAGGGTGAGACCCCTCCTTCTCCTGTGTTGTGGAGACATTTGGCTTCCTTGACCCCTTTATTGATGGCTTCAATAGCGTTTGAACTCAGGGATCCAAAACTCATGGCGGATACATTGATAATAGAGTTAGGTCTAAAGGCTTTTGCACGATTCCTTGCCTTCCCAATCACCTTTGCACAGGGTATCGAGTAGAGATGATCGTTATGGCCGTTTTCCTTGTCCGTGAAAGGGAATGCTGAATGTTTTATGATGAGATAATTGCTTTCCATTTCGAGATCCATATCTGTACCAAACCCAAAATAGTTGTTCTCACCCTTGGAAGAGGCATAGATCCATCTTCTTTGATCCCTGCTGAAGGGTCTTTCCTCATTATTGTTGGTGACGATGTATTGGCGAAACTCAGGGCCAATGGCCTCCAGCCAAAAACGCAAATGACCAATGATCGGGAAATTGCGGATGACAGAGTGCTTCTTTTGAATGATATCATGGAGAATCCATAATGCAAAGAATAGTCCAATGAATGAAAGAATTATATAAGTCATAGTTACTCCAATAGGTTCTTTAGCTGTCTATTCGGTTATGATAGTCTATATCGAACAGGATAATTGTATGGGGTTTGGCCAATAAGGTTAAATGCCAGGCATATTCCCAGTGAATAAATCTCTATCCTTCTGTTCAGATTGTGGGTTTTTCATTTGCTTTTGAGGATCACAAGCACCACTTGCACATCCAGCATAACGACCCACAACAAAAAAGAGTGGAACAAGGATTGGGAATATCACCACCAGCAACCAATAGATGCCACCCTGGAATTGCTGAGGCTCCAACAGTAAGGTTGTGAAACTAAGGCCTGAATAATAGAATAGGACGGCAAACAGTATCCATACAATGCGTCTTGTTATAGGCATTTGAAGCCATGATATAAAGCGTGACAATGTGTAGTTCCTGGTTTTCAGCAATATTCCCTCCATTTAGAAATGTTGTTCCCAAAGATTGACTCGTTTGGCCGTATTGATACGACGTTCTTCACCGAAAGCCAGGGGGGATATCTTTAGAATATATCCTGATTTAAAGCGTTTATGTTCGTTTAAGTCTATGAGACGGGAGTAGGTGTTCACTTCGTCCCTTGTAAAATTGGAGTCACCCTCCGGAGCAAGAGATAAGAGTTCTTCATTGGTTTTGTACTCCTCGACTTTTAATTGAACTAATTTATCTAACCGGTGATAGTTAAAAGGATCCACCTGGTCTTTTGAGAGTTCAGCAGATGGAACCCGATCGATAATGGTCTGAGGGATGATTTCCCGATGGTTCAGCTCATTGATATATCCTGCTACCTTGTAGACCTGGTGTTTATAGAGATCGCCTATGACTAAAATATCGGCTTGGAGGTCACCACAGACGGTTGCGTATCCCGTTGCCAGTTCAGATTTATTTCCTGTACCTGATATCAAGCGGTTTTCCTCATTAGCAATGGCTCGTAGGATGCTCATACGGTCTATGGCCTGCTGATTCTCAAAGACCACCTCATTCTTTGGCTCCCCAAAGTACTTGATGAAACGTTTGTATTTTTCAGGGACTGAGCCAATCCAACAGCCCGTTGTCTCTTGTTCTTCAATAGGTATAATCTTGTAATTGACTTCAAGATTTTGACATAGGCGAATACCATCTTCTAAAGTCTCTTTAGAAGTATATCTGGAAGGACTTAAGATAGCGAGTACGTTTTCCTTACCCAAAGCAGCCACATCGATGGCCAATACTGTGGCTGAATCTATCCCGCCTGAGACACCCACAAGGGATTGGTGTATACCACACTTTTTGTGATAATCTCTCTTTCCTGTAACTAAAGCCCTATAAATCATTTCCTCTTCATGAAATGGAGGAGGAGGAATATGCTTAGCCACTTTGCTTTTCAGATCAAGATCACAGATCACAAGATCATCACAAAACCCGGCACCACGGGCAATAATATGACCTTCTATATCGGCAGCCAAACTGTTACCGTCAAAGATAATCTTGTCATTAGCGCCCCACATGTTAACATAGAAGATAGGCACCTGGTTTTCCCTGGCTTGTTCTGTCACCAGCTCTTCCTTAGTACGCTCTTTGCCAACATGATACGGGGAAGCGTTAAGAACGATGATAAGATCCGCTCCCTTCTGACTTAGGACTTGAGTTGGCCTACAGGGATAAATTGGATGGTCATCATCTGTATTCTTGTACCACAAATCTTCACATATCTCAACACCTATCTTAATACCCTCTATGTCAAATATTTTGGCCTCTTGTCCTGGGATAAAATATCTGAAGTCATCAAATACTCCATAGTTCGGAAGGCATATCTTTTGTCCCGTACCTATCAGCTTTCCTTTACTGAAAAGGGCATAAGAATTGTAAAGATGCTGCCGATCCAGACGCCACTTTTCCTTTTCAAAGGCTGGCTCACAGAATCCGACGACAACAGCTAGATAGTCTTTAGTATGAGGAGCGATTTTCTTTATGGCAAGAAGATTGGCCTCGATTATCTCTGATCTGAAAAGTAGATCTTGCGCAGGATAGCCTATAACAGCCATTTCAGGGAAAGCCATAACCTGTATATTAGTCTGACGACCTTTTTGGAGAAAGTGAATAATCTTTTGGGTATTGCCTACCACATCAGCAATGGTTGGGTTTATCTGTGCCAGAGTCACTTTCAGCTTATCAATCATTGTAATTAAAGGGAATCATCAGGATTTACACCCAGGTTCTTCAGTTGTTCAGCAAGTCTATCTGCCCTCTGACGCTCTTGATTGGCTCGTAGATGCTCTATATTAGCACGGTGTCTTTCCTTTTCAGATAGCAACAGCAGGAGGTTTCCCTCTGTATCACACCATCTTAGCCATGTGCTGTCCACATCCTGGTACAGACCTTCCCATTGGCAGAGGGCTAAATTAAGTTTTCGACTGATCAAATGGTTATCCTGATCCTCCTGAATGCTTTCATAGGCTCCTTCTGTCAGCCTGAATCCAGCCCATTCGCCTGTCCACGGATCATACCAAAAGTACTCTGAAACTTTAAGTTTATCCTGATAGATCCATTTCTTCTCGTTTTGATCAATCTTTTTGGTGCTTTTGGAAAGCAATTCTATAACAAGATCAGGACCTTTACCTTCCTCCCAGACCACCCAGGATTTTCTGAGGCGATTAGTGACATTTAGGGCCACAAAGAAATCGGGGCCTTTAAAATCCTCTGTTTTCACCTGATCCGGACTGAAGTAAACGAACATATTGCCACCCACATAGACATTTTGATCTTTATAATGCTCTTTTAATGTGTCCATAAGCAGTTGAAGCTGCATAACATGTTTTTGACTTTCCATGGGAAGTCCGTCACTATAAGGTAGGTCGTTTTCAGTCAGTAACTTGGGAGTAATATCTAACAGTTTCTTTTTCATGACATATAGACTAAATGTATTCTTTGATATAGTTTGAATATAATACATTCTCCTGATAAACTAAACACTTTTCTCATGCTTTGTACATTTAGTCATTGAATGAATGGATTTATAGGTCTTTGGAGGGTTTTACCCATAGTTTAGAGTTCTATACAATAGTCTGAACCTTCCTTTTATGCCTATCAATGGCGAGAGTGATGAGCTGATCTATTAATTCGGTATATGGAAGACCAGATGCCTCCCAGAGCTTTGGATACATGCTAATCTGAGTAAATCCCGGGATAGTATTGACTTCATTGATATAGATAGCATTATCTGCTTTGTCTATAAAGAAATCTACTCTGGCTAGACCCGCACAATCAAGGGCTAAAAAGGCCTGTACTCCGTAGGATCTAATGGTATCCTCTTCGGATGAGGATAGACGAGCCGGTATGATTAATTCAGAGTCATTAGATAGATATTTCGCTTCATAATCGTAGAACTCTTTGGATGGAAGGATCTCTCCAGGTACACTAACTTTGGGCTCCTCGTTTCCCAGGATGGCCACTTCAATCTCTCTAACATCAATTCCCTTTTCCACAACGATTTTATGGTCGTATTTCAAGGCGTCACGTATTCCCTCTGCTAAATCCTTACGATTATGAGCCTTGTGAACTCCAACGGATGATCCCATGTTGGCAGGCTTAATGAAGTGAGGATAGGGGATGAGACTTTCTATGGCGTCCATAACCTTTGAGGAATCCTGTTCCCATAGGAGACTCTTAAAACTATAGAAGGGTAATTGAGGCAATCCATGGCTCTCAAAGACTCTTTTCATGATATCTTTATCCATACCCGTACTGGAACCTAAAACACCGCTCCCTACAAAGGGAATATCCATCAGTTCAAGACATCCTTGTATCGTCCCATCCTCCCCATTGGGTCCATGAAGGACGGGGAAGATCACATCCAGGAGCTTAGTATTATTGGAGAGGCCCAGGGAAAAGTCATTATAGGGGAAATCTTTATCTACAAGGTGAGAGAGATCCTTGGCTAGCATGGATTGATTATCAGAGAAGCTGGCTAGAGATCCATCCTTTTTAATTCCAATAGGTACAGGAAGATACCTGGACTTATCAATGGCTCGTAACACTGAACTGGCTGACAGGATTGAAACATCGTGTTCTCCTGATTTCCCTCCAAATATTAGACCCACTTTCATTTGACTCACTTATATTCTCCCTGGACGCCGTGAAATCCCATAAAAAAATGATATTATGTGATTTTCCCCCACAAATGAAGGTAAATAATTTCAAAGGGAAAGTAAAATCATTTAGTCCATTTATTGCAAAATCGAGAATAGTTATTATCTATGGAATCAAATGATTCAGATTTTTAGTGATCAACCTTAATGATAGATGTTTGGAGGACCAATGACAATTAGAGAACAAATAGAAGCCAATGAACAGCTGATCTTATCACCTAAAGCGGCTTTAAGCTCTGAGACGAAAGGCCGTGTCCACTCTGAAGAGGAGTGTGAACTTCGCAGCGCGTTTATGAAAGACAGGGACAGGATACTCCACTCCGAAGCTTTCAGAAGATTGAAGTATAAAACCCAGGTCTTCCTGGCAGCAGGTAATGACCTTTACAGAACAAGGCTAACTCATACTTTAGAGGTGACTGGGATCGCTAGAACGATTGCCAAGGCACTAAGACTGAACGAAGACTTGACTGAAGCCATCACTTACGGCCATGATTTGGGACATCCACCCTTTGGACATGTGGGTGAGAGTGTCCTGAACCGATTGTATCCCGGTGGGTTTAAACACAATGTCCAGAGCCTTCGGATAGTGGATCGTTTGGAGGGTGGCAAGGGCCTGAATCTCACCTTTGAAGTGAGAGATGGAATATTAAAACACTCAAAAGGCATGAGAAGTATGGTTCCCGAGTCTCATAAGGATAGATCTGCTACTCTGGAAGGTCAAATCGTCAGGTTTGCCGATCGTATCTCTTATCTCAATCATGATATTGACGACGCTATTCGTTCAGGACTCCTTTCACTCAGTCATATTCCTGATTCTATCCTCCAAACACTTGGATATAGGCATTCCACAAGGATCCATACCATGGTCAGTGATGTTATATTCACCAGTGGAGAGGGCAATGAGATTCGTATGAGCCCTAAAATCTTGAGTGAGACAGAATACTTGAAGTCCTTTTTGTATGAGAAGGTCTACAATCACCCTGTGATACTTAAGGGGGCTGAAGAAGCGAAAAGAATCCTTGCCGAGTTATACGAGTTCTTCCTGAACCATCCGGACATTGTGTATGAAAAGACTAATAGCATGATGCATGATCCCTCTCTGGAACGGAGGGTATTGGATTATATCGCCAGCATGACTGATCGTTTCGCGGTCAAAAGTCATAGGAAGTATCTACTCAACGAAAAACAGGGATCCAATGACCTTGAACTTGTGAATCACGATTCCTATAAGTTCTAAACCTCAAGATATTGTCCTGGAATAGCCGAAATGATGAGTCACTATTCCAGGACAATTGATGTTTAGTATTCATTAGATGGCTTAGAAGTGGACGCGTAGGCCTACCCCACCCCCAAAGAATGTATCATTGGCCAAGGCCACCTGCCCTTGAAAAGTAAGATCAATAACCCACAAATCAAGGGCAAAACCTCCTCTCGCATATGGAATAGCGAATTGGGCGGATTCATTCCCACTTAAGGTTAAGAAACCTTGTGCTGGTGTTCCTACACCTGAAGATGTAAAATTACCAGCGATTGTACCGTTTATATCCATTTTGGAACTCACATTTAAAACGGCTCCTAGAGCAAGAAAGGGTTTAAAGATCAAGAGTTTAGCGTTGGTCATCACTTCAGGTGTAATTGTAAACATACTTAATGACATACTAATGCCTGAATCAGTAACTGTCCCAGAACCACCAGTATAGTTTATTGTCTCACCATTCAATTTATCAATTAATGAGACATCTATATTAGTATAATCTATACCTAGAGATAGGGTGAGACCTCCCCATATCCCCGTTTTATTCACTAAATGATAACGCGGCTTAAGTCCTACAGAAAAGATCTTGACTTTGACTGTTGAACCTGTCTCCGGCAAAAAAAACAGACGCAAAATAAAATCAAAGTCTTTTAAGGAACTTGAAAAAATACTCCCTGCAAGTCCCAGATGGATTGAGGCTCCAGCACCTATTCCTCGATTCAGGCTGCCGGAAAAGCTGGATGGAAGGGTTAATTTGCTGGTAGTTCCTCCAACAACACCAAAACCAATCGTGAAGCTTTTAATCTTGGTATCAGCGATTAAATCACTTGTGGCAAAGGAAACGGCAAAACTATCGGCTAAAGCACCCATGTAGGAGCCAAGACCATTTGTATATTCTGCATCTAATGCACTTCGAACTTGTGATTGGAGTAGACCATTGGTAGAATTAAATTGAGCGTTTGGGCTTGAAAAGCCTCTTTGACTTAATCCCAGAAAAACAAAAATAATGATGGCACTGAATATCCTGTATATTTTTCCTTGCATTTAAAAATCCTCCTATTATTTTGCAATTAAAATCATCCTGTTATATATATCTATTATAACCCAAAAAATCAAGTTTTCTTGTTTGCAAAGCAGGGCAATTTCATTCTCTAGATAATTGTTTATCCCGAACAGACAGAATGTCTGTTCTACCAGTATTTTAAAAAAGTAGGCCAGACATTCTGTCTGGCTACATTAGCTAGAATAATAAAGAGTTAGAGAAGAATGAAATAGCCCTGGGATTCTCTCAGAGATTCAATAATTTAAGAAAGCAGAGCGTATTTCTTCATCTTTTTCCATAACGCCACGCGGCTTATCCCAAGATACTTGGCTGTCATGGTTCGACTATAATTATGTCGTTTCAGTGCCTTAAGAAGTCTTTCTTTTTCATTTTGATGACCAGACCTCTTGGCCACAGGTTTATCTGAACATTTGTTTATATAGTCGGGTAGGTGGTTTATCTCAATCGTCTCGCTCTGGCAGATGATCACTGCATATTCAAGAACATTAATCAATTCCCTTACATTCCCTGGCCAATGAAATGCTTTTAGGGCATTAAAAGCGGCAGGACTTAACTTACTGGCATTTTTTGGGTTTATCAGGGAGATTTTTTTGAGGATATGATTAAGAAGTAAAGGTAAATCCTCCATCCTCTCTCTTAGCGGTGGCAGATTGATTGGAAAAACATTCACTCTATAGTAAAGATCCTCACGAAATCCTTCTGACTGGACAAGTTTAAAGAGATCTTTATTGGTAGCTGTAATTATCCTCACGTCAACAGTTATGGAGGTATTGTCTCCCACACGCACAACTTCTTTTTCCTGAAGAACTCTAAGGAGCTTCACCTGCATGGACATGGGCATACTTTCCACTTCATCAAGAAAGAGACTCCCCCCATGGGCCGCTTCAAATCGACCGGGTCGATTCTGGATAGCTCCTGTAAACGCTCCTTTCCTGTGTCCAAATAATTCGCTTTCCAGAAGAGATTCGTTGAGAGCGGCACAATTGACTTTGATAAAAGGTTTTCCCTTCCTCTTGCTCATATTGTGTATAGCATTAGCAACCAATTCTTTCCCTGTACCACTCTCCCCTAAAATAATGACGGGCGCCTCACTTTCAGCAACATTCACGACTAAATCGAATATTTTTTGCATGGGTGAACTTCTGCCTACAAGCCCCATTAATCCATATCCTCCGTCTATATCCTCCTTGATCTTTTCCAGTTCCTTTTCTTTTAAAAACAGGGATGTTATGTCTGTCATGGTCTCCACGGCACCAAATACTTCGCCTTCCTTGTCTCGTAGGACGATAGCATTCTTTAGAAGGTGGACGATTTCGCCTTTTTTATTCTGTATGTAACATTTCTTATTAACGATTTTGCCTATAGTAAATAAATTGCAGCACTGTCTGCTTCCTTTTGTTGACTGATAAGTACAAGTCCCACTATCAAGAGCACTACAGAGTTCTCCTACAACCTCTCCCTCCTTATACCCAGTGATTCTCTCTGCCGCATGATTGAAAGCTAATATCCTACTTCCCTTATCGAGGACCATAACTCCATCCATCATGGTATCCAGAATGCACTCCAGTATTTGTTTGTCATCAATATGTAAATTACTAAAATTAAAAGTTCCCATCTAAAATCCCTCGAATAAAAGAGTTAAGTTAACAATGTTAACTCATAATATTTAATACAGTTAATATAATAAACCAGTTAATAAAATGTTAACAATTGTTAACCTGAAAGTCAAGTTTATTTGCTTCCCCCTCCAAAGGATCGCAATGATATGTTTCAATCATTTAGGCAATTAAAAAATTATTAGGCCTTTTTCATGATTTGGCCTGTATTTTGCATTATAATTCGCAAGATGGGGAAGTTTCCTGTCAGAATCTACAATTTCAATAAGCCAGGAGTTTGTTTATGTCATTAAAATCGTTTCTCTATCTCATGATAGCCACTATTTCCGTAATGGGAATCACCTATTATGATTTTACTCCCTCTGTTAGTGCCGATTCATTTGCTAATACTTTTAAGTCATTCAGTGTAACATGCACTAAATGTCATGAAATGAGAAATCCCAAAAAATATGAAAAAGCGACGTGGATTTTTAATGTCAAGAGGATGAGCAAAAGAGCCAAAATCACCTCTTCACAGAAAAAAGCGATCATCGGTTTATGGGAAGTAGATGGAATTAGTAAAAAGGTTGCTAAATGGAATAATCGCCACCCACGATAGAACATCGGTAGATGAAGCAAATGCCTCACACTTCCTGTGTCATTATGGGATGCTTGGCAATAGATCCATTTTTGGTAGTGCTAAACTAATAACTGGTGTGTTTTTCCAATTGCTTGTAGGGTCGACTCGGCGGGTCGCCCCTACAAGCAATTATCACTAAACGTTTTTGCACTACCGTATTATTTAGCCAATTTCTGATATTGTATAATTTTAAATATATTTGTGATCATTGGTGCCATTCGTGGCTACTTCTTGTTGAACTCACGTTAAAAAAAATACTTTTTCGTGGGTTTTGTGATTATCTTTTTCAGTAAAACTTTACAAGGAGAAAAACAATGAAAACTACCTTAATCTTCTTACTCAGTTTATTTTTGCTGAGTATTTCTACAGGATGTTCCACTAAAAAGGATGTCCATAAGGAAAAAAGCTCAAAGACGTCTCAACCTGTGACAGAAACAGGCTTAAAAGCCACTCAAAAATACTTGAAAAGCCTGGGAAAAGAATATACTCTTGAAGAACTTAAATCCCTAAAAATGCTTTATCTTGGGGAAACACAAGTGGCCGATGCCGGTCTGGTTCACCTAAAACCCTTGAAGTCTCTAGAAAGCCTTGATCTTTATGGAACAAACGTGACCGACGCGGGCTTAATCCACTTAAAACCCTTGAAATCCCTAAAAGTCCTTGGGCTTGCAGATACACAGGTGACCGATGCCGGTTTGGTCCATCTAAAACCTCTGCAATCCCTGAAATCCCTGGACCTTTGGGGAACAAAGGTGACCGACGCTGGCTTGGTCCACCTAAAACCCTTGAAATCTTTGGAAGTACTTTCTCTTGCGGACACACAAGTCACCGATGTCGGCTTAGTCCACTTAAAATCCTTAAAATCCCTTAAGAATCTTTACCTTAAGGGTACACAAGTGGCTGATGCAGGCTGCGTCCACTTAGAGGCCTTGACATCCCTGGAAGAGCTTTATCTTTATCAGACACAAGTGACCGACACAGGTGTGAAAAAGCTGAAAAAGGTTCTACCTAAATGTTTGATTCTTAAATAATGACATATCCGTTACAATATAAAGGAAGGTTAAATACAATGAAAACAAAGATTTATCTCTCATTCTTCATATTAATAATCAGTGTACTCTATTTCACTCATTCTCCGGAGATAGCCGCAGCAGGAGATGCGTTTAGCGTCTTTTCTGCTAGTTGTGCTCGTTGTCACGTGCTTAGAAATCCCAAAAAGTATGAAAAAGCCGTCTGGACTTTTCATGTGAAAAGGATGAGCAAAAGGGCGAAAATCACTGCGTCACAAAAGCAAACGATCATCAGTGTGTGGGACATAGATGGAATCAGCGAGAAAGTAGCTAAATGGAATAAAAAGAATAAATGATCGCTTAATATCAGCAGATGAACGGATGGTGTAGGTTTTCTAATTAATTAAAAGGAGCTTACAATGATAAAAAGATCAGCTACAAAGGTTATTTGGTTAACTTTAGTGTTTGCGATAATTCTCGTTTTTGCAATGCTAAAGCCAGAAGAAGGAAACAGTATTCCACCCTTCGCACGAAAGTACAAGACAAGCTGTTACACTTGTCACATTGCTTTTCCAAAGCTCAATGCCTTTGGGCGGGCTTTCAAGCGTAACGGTTATTTCTGGCCCGGTGGAGGCGATAAAATGATGCGAAAGGACAAGCCTGTCAATCTGGGTAAAGGTCTTTTCGGAAAAGAAGCTACAATCAACGAACGCGTTCCTTTGGGATTTGCTCTAGAAGCAGTCGGCCAATACTTCCCAAAGCGAGAAGACAGATCCCAAAAGCCTGAAACCACCACAGCGGGGATTGAAGAGTTTGAATTGTTAGCAGGAGGCACCATAGGCGG
>CAJXGR010000034.1 GCA_913053665.1 uncultured Spirochaetia bacterium | reverse complement strand
AAAGCCTGTAGGTCGGACTTCCCAGTCCGACAGAGAGTCAGGCATTTTAACTTATTCCAAACTCACGTTCAATAGATATTGATTTAATAACGGATAGTGATGATCGGCTGTAGGGACGACCCGCCGGGTCCGCCCCTACAGCCAGGTATTTACCACTCCCTGATAATGAGGTAAAAGATGTCTAAATTAGTTGAAGAACTAAAGCAAGAACATGTCGTGTTGGTGAAAGTTCTTGGTGAAATCCAGGAACTCGGCTCCCGTTCGCAGGAAACCAAAGATAAGCTTTCAGCAGTCAAAGCGGGTTTACTGAACCATCTCCTGAAGGAAGATCATCAGCTTTATCCCAGTCTTAGAAAGGCCGCAGAAAGCGATCCACGTCTTAAGACCACTCTAGATGTATTTGCAAAGGAAATGGATCAAATCTCAGCCTTTGCCCTTGATTTTTTTGAGAAATACTCCAGTGAAAGTGGGGGAATCCAGTTTGCCAAGGACTTTGGCAGCCTTGTTGCTAGCTTGAGTAGCCGTATCAGAAAGGAAGAGCAGATCCTTTACCCTGAATATGACAAGCTAAATCCCTAATACTAAAAGATTTCACCTGTTAAGAGGGCATGAATAATATGCTTAAAAAACTGTCTATTTATCTGATCTTAATGGTTATTTCAGGCTGTACCAGTACTCATTTCCCCATAAAAAACATCGCTTTTACCGATAAAATCAACTACAAGAACATCGTCATCGTCTATTATGATAAAATGACAGAAAAGAAGTATCCCAACGCCAGGGAGGCCATTTTATTGAGCCTGACGAAGTTATCTAAAATGCCTGTGAAGTTCATTATCATGAAGTATTTCATCGTCTCCAAAAATCAGCGTATGATTGATAGGTTGTCTAAGACACTCACTAAAGGCAAATTAAAGAATATAATCACTCAAATGGCTCTCTCGGCCAAGAATGATTATGCTTTAAAGGAAGAAGAGATCAATCATTACGCCGACACCCATTGGTTCAAGTATCAGAAAGATATGTTTATAGCTCAAAATAAAGTCTTTAATAGAAAGACGATCATTTTTCCTGACTTATCACTAACCCAGCATTCTACGGGAATAGGACACGTTATAAGTAGAACCTATTCTAAAAAAGGCTTTTATGGCGGCATCCCATTATTTGTTCGATGGAAAAAGTATGTCATTCCTTCTCTCTCCCTACTGATTGCCCTCAAAATAAAAGGACTCGATATCAAGACGTTAAAGATTTATAAGGATCATGAAAGAGGCTATATTATAACTATTGAACGATTTAGAATAAAAACAGACCCCTACTTTCTCATCAAAAGTATATTTCCTCATGAAAACCCGTATAAGGTGGTATCCATGAAGGATTTAATAGACGGGAAATACAGGGTAAAGAACAAGAATACCATTGTATTATTGGGTGACAGTATACTTGCTCCCATTGTGTCTGTAAAGAAAGGCTACACAATAGATTCCAACCAATTATTTCTTGCCCACACCGATTCAATCCTTGAGACCCTGAAAATAACTGAATAGAACGCCTGTTGCAGAGGTGAACCGGCGGCTCATACCTGCAACAGGGTGGTAATGCGACAGACTCTTAATCCCATCTCTACGGCAAAAAAAGATGCCTTAAACCTTGACTTTCTCAATTTAATTATTAATTTCAGTGTTCCTATATTGAGAACTACTATTCGGGAGGGCATACCGTGCAAGACACTAAAAAGATCAGTTGGTTACAAGTTAAAGGCGATCCTGCCATTCGTGAACTGGTTTTCCAACAAACGAGGGTTGAAAGTACCTTTGATCAGAGGATGGATGAGATGCTTGCTATTGTTGAAGAACTCCTTTGTAAGCGAGGGGTGTTCCACATCAGGATTCACTTCTCCAGCAACCAACTCACCTGCTGGACTTATGAAAATCCTTATAGTTATGAAGTTTACGTGGGGGATGAGATATTTGATTCATCCTTCATGGATAACTTCACTGTGTCGAAATCAAGTCTTCCACCAAGGATTGCTCCAAACTCCATCAAGCTTATCCTTGAGGAGTTCAAGAGCTTAAGGTTTTTGGATGAAACCATCTACCTGCGTAACGCTTCGATCAATCGGATCAATGGGATGATTAGTCTCTCCTTTTCCTGTGACGGGACTCACTACATTGATCATGAAGACTTTTTTGAGACTTCCCAACACTTTGATGGATAATTGACCTAAACCCTCTTGCTAGTGGCAACTGTCTGTAGGGGCGGGTTTGAAGAATCTGTTGAATTACCAGCCTGTTGTAGGGGTGGCCCGCCGGGTCGCCCCTACAAATTGCTATTAATGCGACAGTTTCTCAATCAAGCTAATCGGCTGACATTTCAAAATCAGTTTATACAAGAAGCAAAAGAAAAAAAGGATTATAAAATATAGAACAAGTGTTCGACTATTTATGAACACGTTGAAATTAATAAGATCTTCCTTTGTTTTCCCATTCCTTTTACTGTTGATACAATCTTGTATGCCTGATCTGATGATAAACTATGAGGGTCATCGGGTCTTTAACCCAACCTATCTTTTCTATCTGGAATCAGATGATCGTGATAAATGGCAAAAACCGTATCAGATCATAAAAGCCCTGGATTTATCAGAAGGAGATGTGATTGCCGATATTGGGGCTGGGGGGGGATATTTTACTGAAAAGTTTTCCCATCAAGTCGGGAAAAAGGGCCATGTATACTCTACAGATGTTCAAAAGATTATGATAAAAACCTTGAACCAGAGAGTGGAAAACAAAAAGTTGAGTAATGTAACAGTGATTCACGGCAGATTCAATGATCCCATGCTGCCTGAAAACTCTTGTGATATTGTGTTTTTCTCAAGTGTTTATAAAGAGATTGAGAATAGAATCAGCTTTCTAAAGAGGGCTAAAAAATCACTCAGGAAAAAAGGGCGAATCGCTATTATAGGCTACCGTAAATGGACGACCTCCTCAGGTCCCTACAGAGAAGATCGATTGAAAATAGATCAGATTACTAAAGAACTTCAAGGCGTTGGATTTCAATTATCTAATAGCTTTAACTTTATACCCGATCAATACTTCCTGGTATTTAAAGAGTCCAGGGACTGAATGCCTCAGCCATGATGAAACCAAAATCAGATGACATTCCAAAGCCAGTTTAGTATATTTCATTAAACCCATTTCATACATCAGGAGGATTTATGGGAAAACTTATTGTCACCAGCGTTCTATTTACTTTACTTTGCAATGTTTCATTTGCCGAAACAATTCATGTGTTACCTGGTGGAGACACTCTGCAAAAAGCTATTAATATGGCCATGTCAGGAGATAAGATAATGATTTCAGGGGGGACTTATGAGACCCAAAAATCTGTCGAGATCACGAGGAAAAGCAATTTAACTATTGAAGGACAGGGGGATGTCTGGCTTTTGTGTGACGACGTGAATGTTGATGTCATCAACATCATAAACTCAAAGAATATCAGGTTAATGAACCTTAAAGCACGGCATAAAAAGCCTTTAAAGGAATATCAATGTCATGGATCTGTGGTGAATATCACTAGCTCGAGCAATATCCATATAGAAGGCTGTGAACTGAACGGCTGTGGAGCCATTGGTGTTTATGCCTCAAATTGCAAGAACCTTATCATTACTAAAAACTATATTCATAAAAACTCCTTTACGGCCCTTTACTTATTTGAATCAAACAACGTAAAAATCACTTACAACCGAATCATGAATAATAAGTCTTTTATATCGCTCAGTAATATCAAGTACTTAGAGATGTACGGTAATACGATCCAAAACAATACGGGATACTGGGACAAGTGATGGAATCCAATGAACCTACCAACGAATTAGATGTTCTCATCAAACGAAGCTTTCTAAGCCTCTCAAAGAAACAGCTAACTATACGTTCTGAAGATATTAGTTATGAAGGTAAAAGGCTAGTATTCTCTTCCGTTAAGGCGATTCGATATGGCATCCTTCAGATATACGTGAATGGAATAAAGGCCAATAGAATCTTTGTGATCGAACTGATGGATGACAGAGAGGATAAACTCAAGATCAACTTTCAGTCGGCCATGTTGTTTAAAGTCAATAAGAAAATAGACAAATTATACTTTGATATCATCGATGTATTGTGGCAAAACGTGACAAAAAGACTTGTAAATCAATTTATAGACGAATTGGAGAGTGGCCGGTCCGTGAGTGTAGGAAAGGTGGAGGTCACACCAGGGGGCATTCAGATGCAAGTCACCCGATGGTTTACAAAAGAGGAGCATTTTCTTGAGTGGGGAAATATTCGTAAATCAATGGGGTTAGGTCATTTGCACTTATACTCCAATGAAAATAAAAAGATCAAATGTAGGATTAATTTACAAAAGGTCTGGAATGCTGTGGTCTTGTCATCCGTGTTAGACTACTTATGGAAGGACGGTAGGGTTTATCGATTGGCTGAAAAGCATATTGAACAGAGTGGTTAGCTATTGGCCATTATGGAAGGAATAGTCTTTCTTTAAGAAGCTTACAATGCCCTCTGACGGCAGAGGACGACTGTAGAAATATCCCTGTACTTTATTGCATTGATGTTCCCTTAGAAAAGCTAGTTGTTCTTTGGTCTCAACGCCCTCGGCAATCACATCAAGGCGCAGACTATGGCCCATAGCAATGATCGCTTTCGTGATAGCCGCGTCATCCTGATCAGTAACTATATCCTTCACAAAGGATTGGTCGATCTTTAGAGTGTCAATAGGAAAGCGTTTAAGATAGTTTAGTGAGGAATAACCTGTTCCAAAGTCGTCTATGGATATTTTAACCCCAATTTCCTTGAGACTATGAAGTAAAGACGTAGCTCTATCCACATTAACCAGCATGCTTTCAGTAAGTTCCAACTCCAGGTAGTCAGAGCTTAAGCCTGTCTCTATCAGTGTTTTATTAATAAGCTCCAACAAGTTACTTTGCTGAAACTGTCGTGCCGACAAGTTAATGGCAATCGGTATAGACTCAAAACCCTCATTCTGCCAGGCTTTATTCTGAACACAGGCAGTCTGTAAAACCCACTCTCCAAAGGGTACGATCAAGCCAGTTTCCTCTGCCAGAGGGATGAAGATGGATGGGGAGATCAACTCATCCTCTTGCTGCCAATAGGTCAAGACTTCCATACCTGTCAAGAGGCCTGTATGGAGGTCAACCTGCGGTTGATAGTGTAATACAAACTCCTCTCTTTCCAAAGCCTTGCGCAGACGAGTCTCAAGCTTCAACTGGATGATGGATACGTCGCTCAGGCTTTTGGAGTAGAACTGATAGTTGTCGCCACCCTTTGCCTTAGCCTGGTACATGGCTATATCAGCATGTTTAAACAGCGTCTCCCAGTCCTGACCATCGAAGGGATAGCGGGCAATTCCTATACTGACATTCAGGAAAAACTCATAATCATTCACCTTATAGATTTCAGACAGGTTATCCAGGATTTTTTGAGCCACCAAACTAATATCTTTAGTGTCTTCAATATCAGAAAGGATAACGGTAAACTCGTCCCCACCCAGGCGCGCCACCGAATCGACCTCCCTAAGACCTTTTAGCAAACGTTTTGCCACAACCTGTAACAGCTTATCACCCACCACATGGCCTAAAGTGTCGTTGATTATTTTAAACCGGTCTAAATCCAGGAATAATAAGGCAACTAACTGTTTATTTCGATGGGCCAGGGAAATGGCTTGCTGTAAACGATCCTTAAAGAGTAATCGGTTGGGAAGGTTTGTCAGAGGATCATGATGGGCCAGGTGATTCAATCGCTCTTCAGACTCCTTAATTTGTGTGATGTCCTGTATGATACCAATGATCAGACTGGGTTTAAGGTCCTGGTCGAAAAGAAGTTCTCCTTCCAAATGGACATATCGTTGTGTCCCATCAGGCTGAATGATGCGATAATCCATAGAGAGAGGCTTTCCATTATCAATGGCTTCTGTCAAGCCTTGTTTGATAAGCTCCCTGTCATCAGGATGGGCCGATTTTAAGAACTGTTCATGGGTTGGACTAAATTGGTTTGGTTTGAAGCCGAGTATACGATAAGTTTCATCCGACCAAACCTCTCTCTGGTTCACGACATTCAGCTCCCAGCTTCCCAAGTGGGCGATCTGCTGGGCCCTTGCAAGATTAAACTCATTTTTCCTTAGAATCTCTTCCATCATCTTTCGTTCAGTAATTTCACTGGAAATACCACAAGTCCCATAAATGCTACCATCTGGAAGGTTTACAGGAAATTTAATGGTAAGATAGGTGTGAAGACTATCATCGTAATAAACTTCCTCCTCAAATTCGATGGAACTTTTGGATTCCAATACTTTTAGGTCATTGGCACGAAATGTATCGGCTGTTTCTTTTGAAAAGACATCATAATCTGTTTTACCTGCGACTTCTGAATTAGTCGTTTTGAATATCATTTCACAGTGCCGGTTAATCAAAATGTAGTTGCCTTCAAGATCTTTCATGTGGATAACGGCTGATGAGTTATCCAGAATAGCCTGAAGACGTCTCTCACTCTTCCGAAATTCAGTCGTTCTTTTGCGAACCTCCTTTCGTAGCAGGAAATTGAAGACAAGGACAGTGATCATAGACGCCAGGACAATGATAGCCCCCCAAATGAACCATAGAGGAATTGGTTCTCTCCGTTCTGAACCAAGCCAGCGATCTACAGACCTTTGATAAACAGAGTTGGAGTCTTTCTTTTGTTCAGCAAGATGCTTATCAATGACCTTTACAAGGTTCTTTTGGGAGGATTTGGGGGATGCGTAATGGATTCGAACAGGATTAAAGACAATCGTTGTGGCAACCACATTGTAGTTTGGAGCATGTAACATACTAAATAGCCTATTGATGGCACCTGCATCAGCATAACCTTCATCAACCGCTTTCAGAACATCTTCAAATGTATCCACCTCTAACAGGATAAATTCAATGTTAAATTGTTCGAGTAATTTTTTAAGTACTTTGGAATGAATCGCCCCTTTCATAAGGGCCAGCCGTTTACCCTTCAGATCAAACATAGAAGAGATTTGAGCATCCGGTTGCCTGTAGATAATGCCCCAATTATTGACAAGAGTCTCTGTAGTGAAGTCAAAGAGCTTTGCACGTTTTTCACTGTAAGCAATCCCGACCAGCAAGTCGATGTCGCCTTTTTTAAGCTTGGTATATACATTCTTCCACGGTCCTTGAACATATTCAAGCTTCCAGCCTTCTTTTTCAGCAATGTCTTCCAGGACATCTATCGCTAAACCGCAGTACCTACCATCTTTATCTGTAAAAACTATGGGGGGATTCTCAAAAACACCCACTTTGATGCGTTGGGGAGGGGCAGTCCAAACAAGTTTAGAAATAAATAAGCTGATAATTATCAATAAGCAATGTTTAAGTGTCATGTGCCTTCTCTGAATGATTCGCTATAAATAGATGATAGGGTGTAAGATAGGCCCATTTCCATTGGATCGTCTTTATAAGACTTTACTTTTAGTTATTCTATAAAAAATATGTACTAATAGGTTTTAAACCTACCCCTACAAGCAATTGGATGAACTCATCACTTATCACAACCCAATGATTTATCATCAGACACCACTGCTTGACACAGACACAGAATCCCCTTCCTTTAGCCTGGGGTTGTAGGGATAGATCACAGGCTCCTCCTCACCAAGACCCGTGTTGATGATGTACATATCTCCCTCAAAGGGCGTTCGTCCTACGGTTTTCAATTTTACCCTGCCCTTATCAAGGATCTGGACTTGATAGATTCTTTGAACCTCATCATAGTTAATCGCTTTGCGAGGGAGGAAAAGGGCTTCAATGCTTTCACCCAGATTAAAACGGGCTGTACAATAAAATCCCGGTTTGAGAAGGTGTTTCTGATTGTTTAATCGGATTTCTACTTTAACAGTCCGAGTGCTTGTGTCCATAGTAGGATAGATCTTATAAATCCTGCCCTTAAAGGCCTGTTTCAGGGCTTCTGAATAAACGTCCACCTGAATGTCCTGCCTTAATCTATTATTTGATCCGATCAGCTTGCTAATATCCTGTTCAGCAATACTAACAATTAGTTTGACCTGATGAATATCCAAAACCTTGAGGATGGCCTGATTGGGCTTAACCAATGCTCCAGGGTCAAGATAGCGTTCTGCAACAACACCATCTATAGGAGAATAGATTTTAAGCTCACCCAGACGGGATTCCATCTCCTGTACCAGGGCTTCTGCCTCTCTCACCTTGGCACGAGATAGGTTGTATTGGGCCACGGCTACGTCATACTCGGCTTTCGAGTTGTCCATCTCCTGTTCAGGGATCACCTGCTCCCGATAGGCGCTTCTAGAGCGATCATAGACAATCTTCTTATGGTAGACCATCACTTTATTTTGCTTAACATTGGCTAAAGCCACATTCAGTGACGCTTCCTTCTGCTTTTTAGCTTCCATTAATTGGGTATCATTCAGGCTTGCAACGAGTTGCCCTCTTTTTACCCAATCAGCGACCCCCACATAAAGATCGCTGATTCGACTTTCTTCTTTTGAATAGAGATCGACCTGGGCTAATGGCTCCAGATTGCCGAAATAGTTTAAACGGTCGGTGTAACGCCTTTTGACGGCTAATATAGTTTTGATTTCAGGCTTGGTTTTGTTCTTTTGAGCAACAGGGTTTTTTTTCTTTGGTGATCCACTCAGATCGTCATAAAGACGCATACCCAATAAGATAATGAGCGCAACGGCTGGAATGATATATATTAATGCCTTGAGTTTGAAAGGTTTCATAAACTGTTTACGCCTAGAGTGCCTGTCACCAATTGGTCTAGAGGTAACGATTATGTGTTGACAATATAACTTAAGACATCAGGAAGTTTTAACTTCTTTAAAGCCCTGGAGATATGGGTATGAACCGTACCCGGTGCCACTCCCAGGATCTCGGCAATCTCATTGAGAGATTTACCTTGTTTACGGAGCTTTAGAACTTGAGCCTGACTCTCGGAAAGGTCCAGCAATCTTTGTCTTGCCCCATAAAGTTCATAGGCCAAGTCCAGATAGTCCATACTTCGCTGTCTGACAGCTTGTTTAGCCTGATAACTTTCCATGCCCTCCGATTCTATGCTTGAAATAATATGATGGAGTAAGGATCTAATTCGTGGACCCTTCTGGATATAGTCCGCTCCAATTTTACGGGCTTCGGCAAAAGCCTGAATGTTTGGCTCTTCAGCCATCATGACAACATGGGCATGAAGCTTTCTTTTTTTGATCTCCTTGGCACACTCAATACCAGGAGTTCCCTTTAGAGCAGAGTCTATCAGGAAGATATCCGGCTTAATGGCTGTGTTGCACTCTTTTTTACAGGCTAAACCCTCACTATCATTGCAATTGACCACAATTCTTTTATCCTTTTCAAGATAAGCTTTCAATGAAGTTCGAGATTTTGGGTTATCATCAATAATGCACACTTTGATTTGTGTTGAACTTTTCCGTCTTTTTTTAGCTGGTTGGCTTAAGTTTTTCTTTGTTTTCATCCTTAAAATATACTCAGAAAATAGATTTATTGTAGTTAAACTTGACAGAAAATAGTTTTTTTTAAGACTTTTATGTTATGAACGCTGCAAGAAGAATCAGGGTGATATATCTATGGGATAGATAGTCATTAAAGATTCTGGTTATAGGCGATCCAAGTATCCAGCTTGTCCAACGGCATTAAGGGATAGGTGTGCCCTTACGCGCCTTGGTCAATAAAGGATTAGGGACTTTATTGCTTCTAAAGTTCCCGTAATAGAGATTTTGCAGGTGGTTTCCTTCAATAAAGAATAAACGTCGTTCTATCAGGTAACCGACAATCATGAGTCCTACGCTTGAAAAGCCTAATACGATATTTATCATATTCCCCAGATTCATGTAAAGCATTAGAAACCAGCTGATTAGTGGTAATACAAAAATGAAGAGAACGATCATGACTTTTTGTGTTTGTAATTGCTGATCAGTCAGGGGGAAGTGAAAGTCTGTTGTATTATAATGGTCATAAGCGGCCCCCATATCCATCAAGCGGATCTTGGGATCATTGACTCCCAAAGCGTTTTTCAAGGTGATGGGGACATAAGCCTTTGAATTGAAGCGGAAAGTCAGCAGTTTAATAATCATTGCTACGAGGGTCAACAGGATCACCAAGACATTCACCGCCTTAAGGACTGGAATATCCGGCTGGATCAAATGCAGCAGGGTGAAACCAATAGCTGATCCCACCAATAAACCGGATAGAGCAAAGTTTAGGGGGGTAAAACCATTGGCCCATTCCTTGATAAAGCGTATGGTAGCGTAAAGCATGGAAGAAGAGACGTAAAATCCAATACTAAAAAGGACTGCGAGAGATCCAATAATGACAAGCTCCGTATAACCCCTGCCAAAGTACATTGCAATAAGATATAAATGAACGAGGCCCATAAATCCACCCATAGTAAGGATCTCGCGGGATAACCACGAGTGTTTCCACATCCTGACAGCTTTCCAAGCTCTTTGAGGGTTGCCAAGATGCAGTAAGCTTGCGGCTGCCCCAAGGTATTGTAGGGCAATGCAGGATAATAGGCTGCTGTATGCAAATACGGGGGACAAAGTACCCACCAGGATTATCTCTAAAACAAGGTATAAGATAAAGATACCCTGTCCGATACCGGCTAATACGGTCAAAAAAACAAGGGACATTTCGGGATGCATCTGCTTCTCCTTTCTATTCGGCTATCAGGATCAATATAACGGTAAAACATGGTTCAGAGTAGTCATCTTCTGTAGGGGCGACCCACCGGGTCGCCCCTACAGAGGATTTTATCACTACCGTTCTATGAAATCACGTCTTCAGCAATTTTCTCTTCATAGGAAATGATCTTCATTTCCGTTTCTACCTTAAAGTGTTTTCTGGATCGAACATCATCTTTGTCCACCTTAACCTCTGTCTTACGCTTGGGCAAATAGAAGTTGGAGGGTTGAGTCCCAGCTTCTGGCATGAGAGTATAGCCCAAGCCTTCCTTGATCCGTATAGAGGCCTCACTCTTTGGATCGTGAATGTCCCCAAAGATCCTTGACTTACTGGGGCAAGCCAAAACACAGGCGGGTAGACGCTCAGCTTCGGGGAGATCATCGTTGTAAATACGATCCACGCAGAGAGTACACTTTTTCATGACTCCCTCGAATTCATCGAACTCTCGACAGCCGTAAGGACAGGCCCAGGCACAGTATTTACACCCAATGCAGTCGTCATAATTGACCAGGACAATGCCATCCTCCACTCGTTTATAGGAAGCCGATGTAGGACAGACTTCCACACAAGGGGGATCTGCACAGTGCATACAGGATTTGGGTAAATATGAGGTCTCTGTATTGGGAAAAGTTCCTACCTCATAGGTCTGAACCCGATTGAACCAGACACCGTGGGGATCTTCACCGTAGGGTTCATGATCCGGGAGAGGACCAAACTCTCCTTTGGTGTTCCATGCCTTACAGTTGGTTGCACAGGCGTGACAGCCCACACAGGTGTTGAGATCTATAACTAAAGCTAACTGCATTATTTGCTCCTTTTAAAAAAATCATACCGTAAGATTTTAGGGGCTTCTTCAAGATGTTTTGGGGGTTTCAGGCTTTTAAAAGTTGGCCAGTGACCTGCCTCACGCGCCTTTGAGATACTTACCCTCAGATCGTACCAACCCGCCTGACCACTGATTGGGTCGCTGTTTGATATCTTTTTACCATCCACGTGATCGATCTCTTCTCTGATCAGATGGTTCAACAGGAAGCCGCTGGTTCCTTCTTTTGCTTTTGGATCAAGGTTCCAGGCACCGGGAAGATTTCCCATACCGTTCCATGTCCACACAGTGTCGGGTTGGACAGCTTCAGAGAACTTCACCTGGACTCTAATCTTGCTGAGTACGGATTCCACCCAGACCCAATCCAGTTCGTTGATCCCAAGGGCATTGGCTCGTCCCGGGTTCATGAACAGGTAGTTTTGGCCCATAATCTGCCTGAGCCAGGCATTTTGACTGTCCCATGAGTGATACATGGCCATAGGCCGTTGAGTGATGGCATAGAAGGGGTATTTTACTTTGTCCACCTGCTGTTGCTCAATGGGTTCGTACCAGAAGGGGAGTGGGTCAAAGTATTTGATGATACGTTCTCTCTGAACGTCTGTTGCAGGTTGACGGCCTTTACGAAGTCCTTTGGCGGCCAGTCTAAATCGTTGCATAGCCTCAGAATAGAGGTTCATGATAATAGGTTCGTTCAGTCGGATGAGCTTATTTCCCTGAGCCCAATTGAGATAGCCCTGATTGATGTTGCGATTATACTTGATGGAATCCTCTAATTCCAATCTGAAAAAGGACTTGTTCTCGATATAAGCTTCAAATTGCTTGGGGTTGGGTGGTCCCACTATTGTATCCTTCCCGTCTTCCCCTCTCCAGCCAGCTAAAAACCCTATACCGGATCCAGGACCTGTCTCCCAACCGGTAATAAACTCCTCATAGGTTTTATACTTTGGCTCACCCTTCTCATTACAAAAACCCTCCATTCCAAGGGCATTGGCCAGATCAATGAGAGTCTGCTGGAATGGGCGACATTCACCTTTAGGGTCTAAAATAGGCTGTCTGATAGCGTCAGCTACGGCATCATATTCGCTAATAGGTCTATCCAAAAGAGAAATCACATCATAACGTTCAAGATAAGTGGTGTCAGGAAGGACCAGATCGGCAAAAGCAACCTGTTCGCTGAAGAAAGCATCACTGACAACAAGAAAGGGGATTTTATACTCCCCGTCATCCCCTTTAGCCTTAAGCATTTCCATCACGCCGCTTGTGTTCATCGTCGAATTCCAGCTCATATTTGCCATAAAGAAGAAGAGAGTGTCTATAGGATAGGGATCTCCACGATAGGCGTTGGTGATCACGTTTTGGAGCATGCCATGAGCCGTAAAAGGAAACTCCCAGCTGAATGCCTTATCGATACGAATGGGATTCCCGTCGTCATCCACCATCAGATGTTCCGGCATGGAAGGAAAACCCAGTACAGTAGACGGTAAAGGGGTATTGGGCTTAATCTGATCCGGCGAGTTAATAGGCTTAGGACAAGGTGGAACAGGTTTAGGGAAGGGAGGTTTATAACGAAATCCACCCGGTCGGTCGATAATTCCCAGGAGCATCATGAGAACCGATAAGGAGCGAATGGTCTGGAAGCCGTTGGAGTGGGCCGCTAATCCCCTCATCGCATGAATGGAAACAGGATTACCCGTAGTCGTCTCATGTTCCTTGCCCCAAACATCCGTCCAGGGGATGGGGAGGGTGATGGTCTCATCCCGTGCCGTAATCCCAATCTCCAACGCGATTCGTTCGATTTGCTCAGCCGGTATACCGCATATAGACGCCGCTTTCTCGGGTGTATAGTCCTCCATCACTCTCTCGATCAATAATTGCATGCCGGTCTTTAGGGTTTTACCGTTCTTATCCGTATAAATCCCGATGAGGGCAGGTTCAATCCCTTCCGCTTGGGGCTCAACAATAGACTGAGACTTGGTATCCCACACCGTGTGTATGGTCTCATCCCTGTCCCACTCAGGGAAAATATAGGGCATTCCTTCATTTTCGTCTCCCTCATCCACTTGAATGAGATAAGGTGCATTGGTTCGATCCAGGAGGAATTCCCTGTCGTAGAGACCGTTTTTGAGGAGAACATTGATCATGGCCAATATAAAAACACCGTCTGTCCCTGGTTTGATGGGGACCCACTCATCAGCGATGGCTCCATAGCCGGATCGCACAGGGTTAATCACCACTATCTTAGCCCCTCGCTCTCTAAGCTTTGAGAGACCCAGCTTAAGGGGGTTGGAATCGTGATCTTCAGCCACACCAAAGAGTAAAAGGTATTTGCTTCTCTCATAGTCGGCTCCTCCAAACTCCCAGCTTGTCCCACCAAAGGAGTACATCATCCCTGTGGCCATATTCACAGAGCAGAAACCTCCGTGAGCCGCGAAATTAGGCGTACCGAATTGCTTGGCCCAGTAAGACGTGAGGGCCTGCATTTGATCGCGTCCCGTGAAGAAGGCCAGCTTTTTGGGGTCTTCAGCCCGTATTTTCTTAAGCCGCTTCACCAGTATTTCCATGGCCTCATCCCAGGAGATCTCGTCGAACTCGGCATCCCCACGTTCAGAATTGGGTTTACGCAGTAGAGGCTTGCTGATCCGGGCCGGACTGAATTGCTTCATCAGTCCAGAGGATCCTTTTGCACAGATCACACCATGATTGGTTGGGTGATCCGGATTTCCCTGGATGTATTGGATGGTTTCATCCTTCAGGCTGATCTTCAGCCCACATCGACAGGCACACATGTAGCAGGTCGTGTATTTTATATCTTCGTCAGGGGCAAGAAGATGCCCGTCTTTTTCTCGCTTGATTTCTGCCATTTCCTCTCCTCATAAGACTATTAAGGTTCATCACAAAATAACATCTACCGACTTGGTCAGGTTCCAAAAATAATGGAAATAGGTTGAAAGAATCGATTGTAGGGATTGACAGAGTATCAAGGTACACGGAACTCACACGAAAGGTGATTTTATGCAATACAAACGCAAAGGCCTCTAAAGACCCATTTTAGGCTAATCTATTAGATTATCAGTACTATAAAGCTATTTGGACTTCAGTAGAATCCTTCTCGTTTTTTTGGCATTCAGTCTCTTAAAATCAGGGTTTACGTCACGTTTTATAATGGTTTCTACTAACTTTATAAATCCTTTTCGTTTAAGGGATTTAAAGTTCAGACATCGCCAGGGTTTTTGCTTAAAAACCTTTAGGGCAAAGTATTCTTCGATGATTTTAGCCTGCTGCTCAGAGCCATATCGATTAAAGGGCTTTTCCTTAGTGAGTGTGTATTGATAGGCTTTTCCACGACTCTTATGGAGAATCGACCCTTTGCCTTGATTGTAAAGAGAGTCAGGAATATAGCGTAAGCCAACGTTCTGGTATTGCCACACATGGGTTCCTTCGTGTGCAAACAGGATCAAGAACCTGGGAGACCTTCGATATTCAGGATCCGAGATATTATGCTTTTTATCAAAGTTAATAATGTTTTGGATCGTTCTGGTAGATCCAATGCTCCACACAGACTTGAAAGTAAACTGTAGTTTCTTGACATCCATGGTTTTACCAAAGAACTGAGTCAGTAACCATCTCTCACTCCCCTTCACGGCTACAGGCTTACCCAACATTGCTGGGTTGATCTTGGTGACAGCGTCATCGGCCTTTTTAACATATTTATCAGAGCCGCAAGCCAGGAAGAAAGCCAAAAGTATTAAACTATAGGCCTTTTTAGGGGGACTGGACAGGTTCATTGCTTCTCCTTCCACATTTATGACTTTAATGGCACATTTTAAATCCTTGAAATCAAGGATAAGCCAAAGTCTAAATAAAGGTAATTCTCTTAAAGCAAAAAATCAAGGAAAACCGGAAAAATTAATGATCGTGACAAAACATTTCTTCACCAAGAATAAATTATTATACACTAAAAGATTTATGAATTGTCATTTGTAGAGACGCATGGCCATGCGTCTCTACAA
>CAJXGR010000033.1 GCA_913053665.1 uncultured Spirochaetia bacterium | reverse complement strand
CCAATTGCTTGTAGGGGCAGGTTTAAAACCTGCCCCTACAAGCAATTATCACTCAGTGTTTATCACCACCCAAAACTTCTATGTCAGTCTCTAAACCCCACTTTCATTATGTACCTTATCAGGAGGCAGATTGAGGACAGGAAGCTCTACAAGCTTGATCTGTTCTTTGATTTCGCTCACCTTAGCCATGAGTATTGCGATATCTTCTTTAGTAGGTTTATGTTTCTTTATGTAATTGGACATGTGAATGAACCCAAGAAACATACCAATCACCTGTGAAAAGTGTGGAGGAGACTTCTTTAATACGGCTCTGGACATTGTAAACAAGGATGACAGAAGTTTCCAGCGAATGGAAGTGAACCGGAGGGTCTTGAGGAAAACCTTTAGATCTTTCCACCGTAATTTGGCTTTCACAGGGATTCCATCTAGCTTAAAGGAAGCAATATTCTTTAGCATACGGGTTTTAAACTGCTCAAGGGTGTAGAGTTGTTCTGTGAGCCAGCCGTACCCTTCCATCATTTGTTCCACGGTCATTAATTTCGGGATGATATTAGTTGCAGAGCAATTATCCCCTCCACCCTGATCCAATAGACGATTTTCGCTTAAAAGTCGCTTGTATAAAGGAGTGTGGGGAATGGCCTGCAGGGTTCCCACCATAGCATAGGGGATTCCAGCGGCTTGAAGGAAATCAACTTGTTCCTGAAAGATATCATTATCATCATTGTCAAAGCCAACAATCATTCCTGCCATGACAAAGATGTTATAAGATTGTATTTTCTCAATATCCTCTAACAGATTGGATCGAACGTTTTGACCTTTGCCTGCTTCAGCGAGAGAAGACTTTCTGGGACTTTCAATACCTATAAAGACCTTCTGAAAACGGCATTTATACATTAAATTGAGTAACTCATCGTCCAAGGCAAGATTGACCGTAACCTGGGTGTAAAAGGACATGATATTCCCACGGGAATTATTGTATTTGATCAATTCTCTCAATAGCTTTTTAGCGTATCGTTTATTACCAATGAAGTTATCATCCCCAAAAAAGATGCTGATTTTGCCTAGTTTGAAGTAGCGATCAACCTCTTCAATGACCTGTTCAACGGGTTTTTCTCTTACTTTTCGCCCATACATGACGATAATATCGCAGAAATCACAGGTGAATGGACAGCCACGTGTCGTTTGGATGATTCCGGCAACATATCGATCTGTTTTAAATAAATCATAGCGTGGAATAGGAGAGTAGGTCATGTCTATCTTTTCGTCTTCCGTGTATTTCTTTTCCCAGCTTCCAGACTCAAAATCCTTGAGGAATTGGGGCCAAATAATTTCAGCCTCTCCTTTTATTAAGACATCGCAGTGCTTACGAGCGTCTTCTTCGATGAGATAGGCGTTAGGGCCTCCAATGACCACAAAAACCCCATTCATTCTAAGGGTGTCACATATTTCAAACTCACGAGTCGATTGAACCATATATCCAGTCAGGCCTACAATATCAAATTGCTTGGCGTATTCAAAATCGACGGTTTCTACGTTTTCATCCATAATTTCGACATGATGGGGGGTAGCAAGAGCCGCAATGGTGGCTAGTCCCAGAGGAGGGAAGACATAATCATAGCCGGTGATAGGCTCACTGTATTCTTGGCCCCAATAACTGGGTGGAAACTTTGGGTTGATCAGTAATATTTTCATAGATGTCCTATATTTAGTCTATTATCGAAACAGAGTGTTTTTCGTTAATATTTATCTGTAATGGGTTTAAATTATTGGCTTGGAGAGAATAAATCACTGGACCTAAAACATAGGAGTTGTACGATCCCCATATAAAGGGGTTTTAGGCCACCAAATTGATACGGATTTTACAAGCCAATTCCATTCGGTAATAACAAAAATACTCTATTCCTTGAAAATGTCAATTAAATCAAGAAAAAAGTGTCCATATTTTCTAATGAAACCTTTAAAAGGCTATTATTTTGATACTTGGACTATAACGCCTATCAATGAGCAAGAAATGGATGATCAAAAGATAGGATTTGTTGGTTGATCAGATAAGGGATTAGCCGGCAATTGTGTGAAAAGAAAAAGTCCATTACTTTAAGGCTCACAGGGAAAAAGGAGACCGTCAAAGTAGGGGATATCAAGTTCTGAAGCAATATAATGATGGATCATGACTCCAGGAGACCTGTTCTTTGTCGAGGGGATGATGAGATTTATATAATATTATACATAATCCATGAAATATTCCCAAGAGTCCCCCTTTACGCATGTGAGAGAATCGAATAAATGATGTTTCATTTGGAAAAAAGTTTGTATATTTAATGAATCATTAAATAAGTTCTAAATTCAGAAGAATAAGTGAGGGACGCGATGAAAGGAAAAATAATATTATTCATTCTTTTAATCTCTTTGTCACAGATGCTTTACTCTGGGTCAGCGGAAAAGTCCTCCAGGAATGAGGCCAAAAGTCTTTTCTATATAGAAAACAGGCAGTTTAAAAAGGCGATCAGGCTTATCAGTGATGATTTAGATAACTTTTCCAGGAAAGATCAAATGCTTTATCTGCTTGGAAGGGCTTACGAAGAAGATAAACAGTTTAAAAAAGCTTTATCTATCTTTAATCAAGTGATAGAAAAGTTTTCTGACTCAAAATGGATAAACAAAAGCTACTTTAGGAAAAGCCGGATTTTAACAAAGAAGAAACAATTCCCAAAAGCCTATTCCATATTAAAGAGTCAGTTGATTCGTTTATTACAAAGGGATAGAAGATCAAAATACTCTGAAATATATTTAAACCTGGCTAAGGAAATCTCATTTATTAAGGATAAAAAGCTAAAAGGCAGGAATGACTATAAAAAAGCTCTGGTTTACTATCAAAAAGCCGTGGAAATAGGTTCCTTAAAAGAAAACGAGGATTTTGCCCAATACAGAATCGCTTTATGTTACTATAAATTAAAGAAATATAGGCAATCCAAAAGGCTTTTAGAAGAGTTTTTAAGGAAATATCCTGAGTCAGGATTTCTTGAGGAGACTCATTTCTATTTAGGTAAGATAGAGGATCAATTAGGGGATCCTTATAAAAGTCGAACCCATTATTTAAAGGTTCTTAAAAAAAAGGAATCAAAGGATCAAGATGAAAACCTGTCTCCAAAAACACTTTATTATCTTGGTAAATCTTACGGCCTAGCAAACCCTCGCTCTGAAGAGCAATTAGACCTTGGGATTCAATATTGGCGTCAACTTATTAAAAGATTCCCAAAACATAAATTAGCGGCTCAAAGTGCTTATGAAATTGGATTGAGTTACAATCACTTTCATCATTTAAAGAAAGAGGCTGTCCAGGAGTTCTTGAACTTTATTCATCTTTATCCCAATAGCAAAAACGCTCCTTTAGCCCTTGAGTCCATTGGAATCATACATTTAGACCAGAACCAGTTTGATAAAAGTCTGGATTACTACCAACAATTTTTAAAAACCTACCCAAATCATCGATCATGGCAAAGTGTTCAGCGGCAAATTATTAATGTTAAGTATCAAAAAGGACAGTACTTATTTAAGCTAAAGAAATATAGGGAAACCAGGAAAGTGTTTCAGGCTTTTTTAAAGGAATACCCGATTGAACCTCGGAATGCTGAGATCATGTATTTATTGGGAGAAATATCTTATATCCAAAAGGACTATACGGAGGCTATTAAAAAATGGGAGAAACTTCATAGCAAATATCCCGATAACGTGATGGCTCATAAAGCCTTATACTCTATTGCCAAAATCTATCTGGATAAAAAGTTTGACTTTGAAATGGGAGTTGAGATCCTGAAAAAAGTGAAATCCAATCCTTGGTATAGAAAAGCCCAAAATAAGATCCAGACGTTAAACAGAAAGTCTTTAAGCCTGGCGACCAGGAAGTTGTTTTTTTCCACAGAAAAGCCCACAGTCCATATTCAAACACGAAATATTGAGAATTATCGAATCAATATCTATCGCCTTGACTTGAAGGAATACAATAACCGACATCAAATATTAAGTGACATAGAGCAGTTAGACATTCTTCTCATCAAGCCTGATACGATGTTTGATAAAAAAGTTGAGGGCTACCAAAAGCATAAACTATTTAAACAGGATTTACATCTCCATATAAAAGAGCCAGGCGCTTATATTATCTCTATCTCGAGTGACACCCTGAAAGCTTCTACCCTTCTTATTATAAGCGATCTGGGAGTTTTTGTTCAGGCTAATAAAAGGGAGTTGTTAGTGTTCGCTAAAAATCTTCGCAAAGAGACTGGGGAGCCAAAGGCCAAGGTTTATGTTGGCAATGGTAAAAAGGTGATTTTAGAGGGTGAGTGCGATGAGAGGGGATTTTTCTATTATCAGTTCCCAAGGAAGTATAAGGTAAATATCAACCAGTTAACGGTTTTGCTAGAAAAAGATGGACATTATGCGGGAAGTGGTTTGTCTACAAAAAACTTCAGCTCATACGATAAAACGGAATATTCAGGATATATTTATAGCGATAAACCTGTCTATAAACCGGGTGATCGACTGTCCTATAAAGGAATACTAAGGGTCCTTCAAAAGGGAGTCCTAAAAAGAATAAAACAGAATCAAATGAAAGTTACCTTCTCATCTCCATCGGGTAAAAAGATTTATGAGAAAAAAGTAAAATATTCCTCATATGGTACGGTTAACGGAAGCCTGGTCCTCCCCAAAACCATTTCAACAGGCTGGGCAAAGCTCAGGATCGAAGGGATCAAGAATAAGGAAATACTTTTTGAGAAAAGCTTTGAGATTGCCCAATACACCAAGCCTGAAAAAGAAATACTTTTTGAGACAGATAAAGTGGCCTATTTTCCAAGAGATAAGGTGAAACTCAAATTCATTGCGAAACATCTATTTGGCTTGCCTGCATCAGGGAAAACACTGTTTTATAAAATTGATAGAGATAGCTATAAGTCTGCAAAACTCAATGAAAACGGAGAGCTTGACCTCACTATTGACACCGTAAAATACGGCCAGAAATCAGCGATACGGATTCATGCCTATCTAGAAGGGGGGAAAAAGACTTTTACCAAGAGCGTTCCCATCATCATAAGAGATTTTTCAATATCCCTTCACCCCCAAAAAACCATTTATCTTGGCGATGAAGTGGCTGAAATCACCGTTACAACATTGAATCATCTTTTAAGGGGTTTGTCTAAAAGCCTGAAAGCAAGACTCTATCTAATGAAAGACGATCAGAAAAACCTTGTGTCAGAACAAGACTTTAAGACAGATGATAATGGAAAAGGGAAAGTCTCATTCGCCTTTAAGGAAGGGGGAACTTATTATATTTATGTTGAAGGTGTGGGTCAGAACAAGATTCCTGTCCGGAAGACTGTTTATTTCCGTGTTCTAAAGAAAGAAGAAAAAAGCAAGCTCTTTTTACTCAGCGAAAATAAGCCCTTCAAACTGGGGAATCCGTCCAATATTGTTCTCTATTCTCAGGGTATAACAGGCCTTGCCCTGGTCACCATTAAAGGGGAAAGCATTATTTCCCATAGGACCATTAAAGTGGAGTCTGAAAAAACTCTTATCCCCTTTGAGATAGATAAACGATTCGTTCCTAACTTCAAACTGAGTGTTACCCTGATGAAGCGGGACAGAATCCATCATACCGAGAAGCAATTCCAGGTGGATTCAGGCATTCGCGTTAAAATGGAAACGAATAAGAAGGTCTATAATCCTGGTGAAACCATAATCTTGAAGCTTAAGACCCATGACGTTATGGGGAAGGGCATTTCCGCTGAATCCTCAGTGGTTCTCATTGACGAAGGTGTTTTGTTACTGACTGGAACAAGACTGTCTGACATTAAATCCTATTTTCATAGGCTAAGACACTATCCAAGCCATAGTGAAAGTGGCTCCACTCCCTATAAATATCTAAGTGTTACGCAGAAAAGGAATAAAGTGATAGCTGGCAAGTTAGCGGATAGGGAGAAAAGAAAATCCATATACCTATCGACTAGAAATAGGACTAAAGGCTTTTCTACAGGGTCATTGTCTGAAGATTACGATAGGAGAGAAAGAGCAGAGGATCCATTTGAGGATGAAGATATACTTTTGCGTTCCAAAAAGATCAATGAAATCATGAACAGGATGATTCGTGGGGATCGAACAGTCTTGAAATTAGTTGTCTATGATACATTTGAAGCCGTTGAGGATGAGATTAAACGGGTGGGTGGGTTTTATCAATTTAGATCCACGTATAAGAATGCACTGAACGCTTTTCAGGGTGGACTTGAAAATCAGGATCCCAAAATGAGACTAAAAAGCGCCAGATACTTGAAAAGGTGGTTTGAACAAACGGCTAGTATTTCAGAAAAGAGAAGGATTAAAAAAATCTTGAGGGAAGCCAGGAGAAGAGAATTAATTGTTGATACAGTACGAGGACGCCATGTTCATGCTGAACTCAGTATCCCCTCTGACAAGCCTGACATTTGGTGGAGTGAACCTGATGAAATAGACACCAGGCAATTTAAGACAGCTAAAAGAGGAAGAAACCTTGAGATTTACCGAAATCAAGTTAAGTTTCCTGAAGAAACGGATATCATTTATCATGATCGTAGAAAGCCCAATGGAAAGTCAAATCGTCCGTCAAATATAAGGACGATCATGGCTGACATTGCTTATTTTAATCCTCAGGTGATAAGTGATTCTAAGGGAGAGGCGACCGTCAGGATCAGACTTCCTAAAAGTCATAATCGCTGGAAAATCATTGTCATCTCCAACGATGAAAACACCCAGTTTGGAATGGGCCAGAAGTCTATTGTTGTCAGGAAGGACTTTGTGGTTCATCTTGAAACGCCGTTGGCTGTTGTGGAAGGGGACAAGTTTTCTTTTGACGGGGATCTGTTAAACGCCTCGAAAGAGGCAAAAAAAGGAAGGCTTTCTATTAAGATCAACGAGAAGGAAAGCTCTAAAGATTATTCCCTTAAACCCAGGGGACATTTTAACTTTCAAAGTGATACAGTTTTAGCTAGTAAAAAAGACATTGAAGTCAGGGCTGTCACGGAACAGGATGGCGAAAAAAGAAAAATCCCTGTATCTAAATGGGGCACAATGTTTTATAAAGGTGTTAATGGTTCGACAAACGATAGATATACAAAATGGATCCGTCTTGAGGATAGTGAGGTCAACGACGCCCAGTTCAAGCTTACCATTTATCCCAATCTCTCTCAAGTTTTGTTCAGGATTCATGATCTGTTGGGAAACTCCAACTATTTATTCTCTAACACAGTTTCCAGCCATCTGATAACCAAACTCTCACTTTATAATTATCTCACACTCTATGAAACGGATCGAACGGGAGATATAGAAAAGCTGAGAGCTGAGATTCGGGATAAAATCAACTTTTTACTTTCCTCAATGAACAAGCGTGGCCGCTGGAAGTGGGTTTTTGGAAGAGGGACTTGGGATGGGGTTGTTTCAGCCTATAATTATTACGCTCTTGGTCTGGCCAAATCCTATAAGTTTAAAGTAGATGCCAATAAATTGAACAGAGGTTCTAAATATCTTTTGAAGGCTTTCTCTGGTTTATCCAATCAGAACTTGGAAGGCAAGATATTCATTTTATTTTCTCTTGCCCAGAACAACAAAGCCAATTATTCCTACGTGAACCGAATCTACCGAAACAGGAACCGACTCTCTTTAAGAGGACTCAATCTTCTTGCGTTGACCCTCCATAAAATGAATCGACATGGGGCGGCAAAATCCATACTCTCAATGATTGAGTCTAAAATTAAAAACCCTGCTTTTGAGGGCTGGTCCCCCAGAATTAAGACTCCCTATCTCGATTTTTTCAGCTCTAAAGATGATGTCATTGCTTTAACGGTCCTGTCATATATCAAAATAAGGAAATGGACTCTCAAAGCGAAACCCTTTATGACCCTACTGTTACGCGAATTATCAAGGGGAGATGATCGGGTTCACTATGTGAGTCATGAGTATATGGCCATTCTATCCCGGGCCATTAACAGCTTTTTTTCTGTTCAGGAACCGGGGCGAACTAACTATAAACTTACGGTGAAATGGAATGACGAGATTCTTTTTGATAAAAAAGTAAGGGGTATTCACCCCCCTCAAACTCTTGTTGTCAAGAAAAATATTAAACGTAAAAATAAGTTAGACATCCAATTAGAAGGTAATGGGACTATTTATTTCACAGGATATTTAGGTTATTTCAGGCCAGGTATAGTCTTGGAAAATGTTAAGACCTATGGGTATATAAAAAAACATGTGAAATATCCAGATTATCGGTTAAAGGACAAGTCTTTCTCATTTGGATATTCCACGGTCCACTTGGACTCTTATTCCTACAAGATTCAAGAGCTTGAAAACATTGCTCAACACACTGTTTTCCCTGTTTCAATGACACTTTATCTGAACAGTAAGACACCTGAGAAATATCTAATACTAGAGGATATGATTCCAGCCGGATGTACTTTACTTCAAGGATCCGTGGGAGGGGATTTCCAGTATTATAAACAGGATAAAAATAAGCTTGTCTTTTATTTGAAACGCAATTCGCCAAGGCGCAGATTGAAACGCAATTCGCCAAAGCGTAGATTGAAACGTAATTCGCCAAAGCGCAGATATCTTTATATTCACTACAAACTGATTTCCCGCTTTAAAGGGAAGTACAGAACCTTAGCCCCTCAGCTCTACCCTGTCCGAAATCGAAGCAAGAGGATAGCAGGCGAAGTGATTCATCTCAATATCAAAGGCCCTTCCTACAAGACCTTTGGGGACTATAAGTTTTCCCCTGACGAGTGGTATCACATTGGCAAGTATTATTTTGATCAAAAAAACTATGAAAAGAGTGAGGAGTACCTAGCTAAAGTCTTTAATGCTTTTAACTTAAAAGCTAAATACTACAAAGAAGCTTGCAGGATGTTTCTATATATCAGCCTGGCAAAGAAAAACGCCAATGAGGTCGTTAAATACTTTGAACTTCTAAAGGAACGTTATCCCACCTTGACTATCCCTTTTAAAGACATCATTCAAATCGCTGAAAGTTATGGTGAAATGAATGAGTATGAAAGAGCCATACAAGTCCTGAACGGGACGATCAGAAGTTATTTCTTACAAGAAGTGGCTGTTTCAGCGACTCTTGCAAGCAACAATAGAATAAAATCGGCTTATAACCTTATGAATCAGCTTATTATGGACTATCCTGATTATCGTGTGGTTTTAAAAACCTACTACACTTTTGGTCAGGAGCTCTACATACGGTTCACAGAGTTAGTTGAAAAATCCGGCCTTAAAAGGAAAGATCGACTGAGGTCGGATCAGCTTTTCGAGATGTCAAAAACCATTTTCCAAAATTACATTACGTTCTACCCCACGGACTGGAATGTGGATGAAGTAAGCTTCACTTTAGTGAATCTCTATTTGGACAAGATAAATTATGAGAAGACCATAGATACGGCTCTAATTTATGCGAAACGTTTTCCTAAAAGTCATTTCTTAGACGGTTATAAATATATTGCGGCACACGCTCTTTTTGAGAAAGGGGAGTATCGCTTAGCCCAAGCCCTTAGTCAATCTGTTGCCTACGATAAATTCCCTGGAAAAGATGGCTCATTAAGGGAAAGTGAGAATAAAACCTTTGCTCAACTGATGTTAGCCAAGATCTATCATCAAGAAAAGGACTTCACAAAAGCGTTGGAAGAATATGGGAAAGTGTCTTCTCAATTTGAGGATGCCAGAAAAAGTATTGAGTTCATTCAAGAGAAAAAGATTCATTTAAACGAGGTCACCCAGATCAAATCAGGAGAAAAAAACGAGGTGGAACTTACTTTTAAAGGGGTGAATAAAGTCTCACTGAAGCTTTATAAAGTGAATTTTACCATTCTCTGTCTAAAAGAAAAAGACTTAAGCCATATTACAAAAATCGATCTATCAGGTATTAAGCCATTTTTTGAAAAAGAATACAAGTTATCCCAAAAAATACCTTACACTCCCATAAAAAAGAAAATCCCTTTACCCATAAAAGATTTCGGGGCTTATCTTCTGGTATTTAAAAGCAAAAATGTTCAAGGCTCAGGAATCATTTTAAAAAGTGACTTGACTTTTGACGCTATTGAGAAGCTGGAATCTGGGCGAATTCAAGTAACCGTTCTAGATAAAAAGAATAACTTTGTGAAAGGGGCAAAAGTTAAGTTCATTGGAATCGGAAAAGATCAGTATCGCTCAACAGTCACTGATTTAAGAGGAACTGCCGAAGTGGACAATTTCCCTAATCTATCTTTAGTCGTAGGTGAGAAAGGTGGACACTATTGTTTCTATCGAGGAAAACAACCTGTTAGACGACTAACAAACACAATCACTCCCAAAAAAGTCAAGAAAACAGAAACGTTTAAAAAAGAGTTGGGAAATATCAGGAAGCAAAGAACAAAGATTCAGCAGTCGAACAGAGCGTATTGGAACGAACAAAAAGAAGAAGCTGATGATATCCAGGGTGTTCAGATGAAATCTGTTTATTAGACTGATCAGAACAGGGAAGTTATTGATTTGACGTGAGTTCGATAAGTCCATAATATAATCTGGAGTGAAGAACCCTTTTCTCTCACTTAGGCTGTAGCAAATGGATCACAAGGATGATCAGCAACTCTTTATAATTTATGGCTTTACTTTTTATTTCATCTTGAGTATAATTCCTTAAATTAAATGATGGTTATTTTCGGAATTACTATATGATGAAAGATCTTGACCATAACATTCCAATGATTATTCCTCATACATTAAAAAGTAAAAGGATATCATTGGCCATTCTCTTTGTTCTGATAATGATTTCTTTGTGGTCAGTCTTTTCAATCCCCAATCACAAAACATTAATAACTATCTGCCCTGTTAAAAACCTTACTGGATACTCATGCCCAGGTTGTGGCTTGAGTAGAAGCATCGTTTTTGCCGCTCACGGGGACTTTAGCCACGCTTTTTATTATCATCCCCTATGGATTATTGTTCTACCCTTGATGATAGCCTTTGGGAGCTATCATCTTGTATCCCTGATAATCAATAAAAGGTTGAATACCGATCATCTCTTGGTTAGAAAGTTCAAATTGGGTCAATTACTGTTATTACTAGCATTGTTATTCATCATAATCTGGTTTGGAATACTGGGTATAGCATTGTTGCATTAGCTTGGTATGTATTGATTTGACATCTGGTGATTTTGAGTTTCTTTATTGAGATAGGATGCTAGTGTTCCATCAATGCTGATTTGATGTGTAGGGGCGAGGTTACCTCGCCCCTACACATCAAATGAGACCTGAAGGAACACTAGGAATCTCAAACAACGGGAATCTATTTTAACGCCCCCCTTAACTCACGTTAATTAGCAATATCACCATCTTCTAAATCCTGAGCTTTCAATGGATCAATCTTAAACCCCTTGTATAGAACGGGAAGAACCAATAAGGTCAGAAGGGTAGATGTGACCAGTCCCCCAATGACAACGGTCGCCAGAGGCCGTTGGACTTCGGCACCGGTGGAAGTCGACAAGGCCATAGGTAAGAAGCCCAATGAGGCGACCAAAGCAGTCATTAAAACGGGACGAAGTCGTGAGATAGACCCTATCTCGATAGCCTCATCAATGGAATGACCGTCCAGCCTCAGCTTATTGATAAAGGAGATCATCACGAGGCCGTTCAGTACAGCAATCCCTGAAAGGGCGATAAAGCCGATGGCCGCTGATATGGATAGGGGTATATCTCTCAGCCAGAGAGCAAACACTCCACCTGTCAAGGCAAGGGGTATACCGGTAAAGACGAGTAGAGCGTCTTTTGCACGACCAAAACTGGTAAACAATAAAAGAAAAACAAGGATGAGAGCGATGGGAATCACTAATCGCAGACGTTTAGCCGCAGAGATCAGGTTCTCAAATTGTCCTCCCCAGGTTGTCCAGTACCCTGGAGGGATTTTGACTTTTTCTTTAATCTTTCTATCGGCCTCTTCTACGAAAGTACCGATGTCACGGCCTCTCACGTTAGCGGACACTACCACCCGCCGCTTCCCGTTCTCACGGCTGATCTGATTGGGTCCCGGAGCAATATCAAAGTCGGCGATGTCTCCCAAAGGGATGTGGGGGTATCGATTCATTGCTGACGCGGACTGATCAACGCCCGGTCTAATGTCTTGCCTTGGAAAAGGGATAGGTATTTCCTTAAGACTCCTTATATCTTGCCTCACAGACTCAGGGAGGCGAACAACCAAATCAAAACGACGATCTCCTTCAAATATCAGTCCGGCTTTCTTTCCACCAATGGCAATTTCTATAATATTTTGTACATCAGCCATATCCAGTCCGTATCGGGCTAATTTTTTACGTTTGATTTTTATTGTTGCTATAGGCAAACCAAAGGTTTGTTCTTCAGACACATCCTTTGCTCCAGAAACAGTTTTTAGTACTCTCGCAATCTCTTTAGCTTTGCTACGCAAAACATCCATATCATCTCCATAAATCTTGACCGCTACATCGCTGCGTACACCGGTCATCAGTTCATTAAAACGCATTTGGATAGGTTGAGTGAATATATAATTATTCCCCGGTATTTTTTTCAACCCACTTTCTAATCCTTTAAGAAAATCACTCTTCAATCGATTGGGATCAGGCCACTCAGAGTGAGGTTTCATCATTACAAAGACATCGGCTACATTAGGAGACATGGGGTCATTGGCGATTTCAGCCGTCCCAATCTTGGCAAAAACTCCAGCGACTTCAGGAAATTCCTTAATCTTTTGCTCCACTTCATTTTGCATCTCAATTGCCTGGCTCAGACTAGTTTCGGTAATCCGCATAGCATGAACGGCAATATCCCCCTCGTCCAGATTTGGGAGAAACTCCATCCCCATTCGTGTGGTGATCAGGGCACTCAAGACGATTAGAATCCCCGTAATCGTAATGGTCAATGTTTTATACCCCATCACAAAGTGAAAGACTGGCCTATAGCCTTTTTTGCACCATTTTATAATGATATTTTCCTTCTCGGAAAGCTTTCCAGTCATGAGGAGGGCAATCATCGCCGGCACAAAGGTCATGGAGAGGATCATAGCCCCCAGAAGAGCCGCAATCACTGTAAAGGCCATGGGATAAAACATCTTTCCTTCTATCCCGGTGAGTGTAAGGATGGGTAGATAAACAATGGTGATAATCAGTTCACCAAACATGGTGGCTTTCCGTACTTCCCTGGAGGCCTCAAACACAATGTTCATCCGTTCTGATCGGCTGAGCACCCGACCGCTTTCCTTTTGTGCCTCTGCCAGACGACTGATACAATTCTCAACAATGATAACGGCCCCGTCCACAATAATTCCAAAGTCAATGGCTCCAAGACTCAACAGATTTCCGCTTATTTCATTATTGACCATCCCTGTCATCGCGAAAAGCATGGATATTGGGATCACGAGAGCCGTGATAAAAGCCGCTCGTATATTCCCCAAAAATAAAAACAATATGACGATGACAAGAATCGCTCCTTCCATTAGATTCTTTTCTACCGTGGCAAGAGTTGCGTTTACTAAAACCGTTCTATCATAGACGGTTTTCGCCACAACCCCTTCTGGAAGGCTTTCATTCACCTGCTTCATCTTCTCGGCCACACTTTTGGCTACCGTCCTGGTATTCTCACCTGTAAGCATCATCACGGTTCCCAAAACCGTTTCTTGACCGTTCTTCGTAGCGGCTCCTGTTCTTAATTCTTTTCCTAAAACCACATCTGCAACATGCTTAATATAAACAGGTGTCCCATTATAGCTTCCAAGACGGATCCAGCGGATTTCCTCCAGAGTTTTCACCTGCCCAGGTGCACGGATCAGGTATTGCTCCCCTTTATGCTCAATATAGCCAGCCCCCACATTATCATTGTTTTCCGAGAGCGCTCTCAAAAGGTCTTTGAAAGTAATCCCATACTCTTTAAGTTTATCAGGATAGGGGGTCACGTGAAATTGTTTGACATAACCTCCAATAGCATTGATTTCAGCCACTCCCGGTACCGTCAGGAGTTGCGGCCTGATCACCCAATCCTGGATCGTCCTGAGCTCCGTCGAAGTATAAGATTTGGGAGTATTGGCTTTCGTTTCCACGGTCCACATAAAGATTTCGCCAAGGCCCGTGACAATGGGTCCCATCATGGGCTCAATCGATGAAGGCAGTTGGGCTTTAACCGACTGAATCCTTTCATTGATGAGCTGACGAGCAAAATAAATATCTGTCCCATCATGAAAAATAACGGTCACTTGGGATAAGCCGTATTTTGAAATAGAACGTATTTCTTTTAGCTTGGTGAGTCCAAACATAGCGGTTTCTATAATATAAGTGATTCGCTGTTCTGTTTCCAGGGGGGAGTATCCGGGGGCCTTCGTGTTGATTTGCACTTGGATATTGGTGATATCGGGAACCGCGTCAATGGGGAGTCGTTGGAAGTTATAGACTCCAAGGGCGGCAATTCCAAGACTGGCAATAAGAATCATCCATCTTTGGTGGATAGAGAACTTGAGTATTTTTTCTAACATCTTTTTATTATTTCCTTTGAATAGTTGGTAATGGTAAATTTCTTACTGGTGTAGGGATAGACCTATGTGTCTATCCTCCTGCAGGGCAAACACACAGGTTTGCCCCTACGAAAACATCAGTCCATATTTTACCACTATCGAATAGTTTAGCTTTTCATTAAATCCTTAGAGTGAACACCTGAAGACCCAATAATCCGTTATTTTTTTAAAATGGCTGCTCCAATAATGAAAGCCACACCGGCGGCAGTAATGGGAAGTGAGTAAGTCAGTGATTCAGCCATTCCTCTGGGATGATTCCCCATGGATCCAATTGCTGTTATCTCGGCCAGAACAATAAATAATATCCCTAAGCCTAAAAATACCTCCGGCTTTACCAATCCTTCCAGTATCTTGAGCAATCTTTCAATCATAAATAACCTCTTAAAAACAGTGAATGAATAGAAAACTATTTGATCCCAAAAGTATATAAAACATCAACGGTCAGCCAGATTCCCTTATCCACCTTAAGCGTCTGTATTTCTCCAAGATGCTCTTCCTTAAAAGCTTGAACCTGTTCTTCAGAAAGCTGACTGATAAGACCACGAAATCCCGCATTCCAAAGGACTTCCCACCATTCCGTCTCATCCTTTAAGTAATATCCCAGTGATTCTTTCTGGACTTTTATATCCTTGAGACCTGCTTCTGCAAACAGTTTTTCATTCTTTTCGACAGTATCCAGTCTCTTCCAGGATGTGGGGGGAACCTCAACACCATACCCTTCAATACATTCCTTAAACATCTCTGAGAGGGGCGAAAAGGAGTTCTCAAAGAACGTCGATATTAATATCTTGGCACCAACCTTGACTTTGTCAACGATATGACTTAAAGTTCCTGACATATCCTCCAGGAAAAAGATACCAAAACCCGAACAGGCCCCATCAAAGCGATTGGATGGGAAGTCTAAAGCCTGAATATCCATACACTTAAAGGTGACGTTCTCTACACTACGGGATTCAGCCTTTCTCTTGGCCTCCCTGAGCATACCCTCCGAGAAATCAACACCTGTAACGTGACCATCATTGAGGGTTTTTGCCACTTCAAGAGCCACATACCCTGTACCAGTAGCAATATCCAGGATCTCTTCGTTGCCCTTTAGCTGGAGGTATTGAGCCATATGCCTGGCGTTATCAGGGAAAAATCTCATGGCAGGTCTATCATACCCTTCTGATACGGTGTTAAATGTTTGCTTGATCTTTTCTTTACGCTCAGACTCAGTCATTGCCACTCCTGTAGGAATAAATTATATGAGTTAATAGGAATAATGATATCCAAATGTTATGGAACTGTCAATCGATCAATAAAACTTTTATGATAGGACTTTATTCGTGCCTATTCCTGTCATTCCTGGCTTAATTTAACGTGAGTTCGATATGCTAATTGATTGTTTTTAACATATTTACATTTCTCTTTTCTTAAGACAGGGTTTCATAGTGGATAATAAAAATTGTTTCACCTTCTCTATATTCCCTATTAGAAGAGGGTTTTCTTTCTTTTCTTGTT
>CAJXGR010000032.1 GCA_913053665.1 uncultured Spirochaetia bacterium | reverse complement strand
AAGGATGTTGTAACCGTCCTTGTGGAGGATCAAAGGGCTATAAAGCTTCAAGGAGTCATGGTAGAGATTACTGAGCTTAAGAAAATGGAAGAACAGCTACGGTATGATACGCTACACGATACTCTTACAGGTTTGCCAAATCGCCCTTTATTTATGGATCGCCTGGAATTGGCTCTGTTACGGTCCAGAAGGCTAAAGACCTATATGTTTTCTGTTCTGTTCATAGATATCGATCGGTTTAAAGTGATCAATGACAGTCTTGGCCATGTGATTGGCGATCAACTTCTTGTTGAAATCGCCCGAAGATTTAAACAATCCTTACGTTCTGAAGACACTTTAGCCAGACTGGGAGGGGACGAATTTACCATCCTCCTCGACGGGATTAAAGAGCTGAGTGATGCAACGTTTATTGCCCAAAGAGTCCTTGAAGACCTGATTTTGCCCTTTAAATTGGGGAAAAAAGAAGTGTTTGTCGCGGCGAGTATAGGAATTGCGTTAAGTTCAACGGGTTATAATAATACCATTGACATCCTGCGGGACGCTGATACCGCTATGTATCGAGCTAAATCCCTGGGTAGAGCCCGTTATGAGGTCTTTGATGAATCCATGCATGATAGTATAGTAAAGGTTTTGGAGTTAGAGACGGAACTTCGTCGCGCCCTTGAACGACAGGAGTTTCTTCTTTACTATCAGCCCATTATATCCCTGAAAACTGGAGAGATTACGGAGTATGAAGCCCTGATCCGTTGGCAGCATCCAGAACGAGGTCTTGTCTATCCCGATGACTTCATATCCACAGCGGAAGAGCTGGGGCTTATTGTAGATATCGGTGACTGGGTCCTTCACACCGCCTGCATGCAGAATAAGGTCTGGCAGGATGCAGGATATCCATCCATACCGGTGGCTGTGAATCTTTCTGCAAAACAGTTTCAGCAAAAAAACCTCCTGATTAAGGTAGATCAGGTGCTAAAAAACACAGGTCTCGCTCCCCCTTTTCTAGCCTTGGAGATTACGGAAGGCGTTCTTATGGATAACCCGGAAGCCGCGATTGAAGTACTCCAGGCTCTTAGAAATCGAGGAGTCCATATCTCAATCGATGACTTCGGCACGGGATACTCTTCACTTAGTTATCTAAAAAGATTTCCAGTTGACAAGTTAAAGATTGACCAGTCTTTTACCCGGGATGTCCTTAACAGCTCAGCGGATGCGGCTATCGTGACATCGGTTATTTCCCTGGGCCGCAATCTAGGGATGAATATCATTGCAGAAGGCGGAGAGACCAAAGAGCAAATCAGTTTCCTTCAGCAAGTGAACTGCGATAAAGTACAGGGTTATCACTTCAGCCGACCCCTGCCGACGGATGAGTTCACCACTCTCATGAGGGAAAGAAAACGCTTTACACTGGATTAATCCCTCCTGACCGTGGTTTGATGAGTACTTATTCTACTAAACCCGTATCGATTCCCTATGACTGATGAATCAGCTGACTCCCACTGAACGACTTCCTTTCAAGTAAAATAGTTGACATTTTCAGTCCAATTGGCGATATTTAAGATGAGAGTTTTATTATGGCAGATTTAACAGAACTACGAACTAGAGAGAACATAAAGCGGATAAAGCTGATGTGGAAAGCTTGAGAGGGGAAGTTGCTTCTTTTCGAGAGGAAGTGAAAAGGGAAATAGATACTCTCAGAGAAGAATTGAATGGTAAAATAGATACTCTCAGAGAAGAATTGAATGGTAAAATGGACACTCTCAGAGGAGAATTGAATGGCAAAGTAGATACCCTCAGAGGAGAATTGAATGGTAAAATAGATACTCTTAGAGGAGAATTGAAAGGAGACATCAAAGCTCTCGATGCCAAGCAGGATTCTCTCAGAGATTTAATCAAATCCAATTTTAGAATGGGTCTTGGAATAGCTGCCGCCATTTTATTTCTTCTCATTAAACTGGCTTTTTTTCCCTAAAACTCACCCCACAAAATGCTTAATCCCCATAATTTACGATAGGCCTTTTGGCCATCTTTATTCTTGTTGGCAGGCTCATCACGACTCGTCTTTAAATTGGAGGGCCCTGCTGGGACACTTTTTTACCACATTCTTGATTTCCTTAGCCTCTCCATTCTCTGTCTGAACCCAGGGACGAGCCTTTAAATCAAATACTTTCGGCAGACCGTGGAGGCAGACCCCTGAATGAGTGCATTTACTTTTATCAAAGGTGACCACAAATCCTTTCCCACTATACTTTTTTAACGTATTCTCATGGGGTTGGCCTTTTGAACCACCGTAGGCTTTATTTGGCATGCCTGACCTCCTCTTTGAATCAGCAATAGAAATAATAAGACTTATCCCGGTAATGAAGGATAGATAAACAACCGGATATAGATAGCTCCCTAAAACAAATCCTACCAGTAAGATCACTAGGGATAAACCCAAATAGAGTTTTAGAAGAAACGATCTATCGGCCTTTGGATAAGTGACACATTGTATCAGACTAAATGAAATGAGCCAGACACTGATCCCTGAAGAAATAAGCCTGTATGCGATTTCATCGTGGCCCCCTGAAATCATGTGCTGCAAACCTACAAAGCAGAAGATCATTCCGGATACCAAGGGTAAGTGGAGAAACACATAGGTTTTTCCATTGCCCAAGGTGCACTGGAGGGGGGCTTTATCCACATAGTCAAAGTAATTCCACCAGATGCTTATGATAAGAACAAAAGCTGGTAAGACAATGCTAATAGAGGATAGATCCCATTCGATGTGTCGAATCCCTGTGATGACCGATAAAATGGACTCTCCCAATATGATAATGGTGAACAGTCCAAAGCGTTCGGGTAAATGAATCACATTGACGGGAATATGGACGGCAACTCTCTTCGATATGTAAATAGTTACTAAATCGATCATTATACTTATAAACCAGAATATGTAGTCCACTGGATGGGGTAAAAAGATGGAGGCCACCCAGAAAACTATACTAAGACTAAAGCCTAGTGACATAATCAGGCTAAATGCTTTAAGTTCTCTTTTTTGGAACAGTAATCTCAAATACAGGATGACTAAACTCAAGCGTGTGACAGCATAAGATAGAATAAAGCCGGTGAGATGGCTTGAATCTTTGGCTATGCCATCTAAATGGATGGCCATGGATAGGGCGGCCAACATCTGAACAAAGGTCATGACCTTCTGGAACAAATCGTTCTGATCAAACCGTGTGTAGTATAGGGTATGGCCCACCCAGGACCACCAGATGGGTATAAAGAACAGGAAAAAGGTTGTAAGACTGGATAAGCCAATATTTTCCCTTAATAGTTCAGTTAATATGGCGATGGTCACCACGTAAATCAGGTCATAAAACAGTTCCAGCCAGGTGGCGTGCCTCTCTGAGAGTTGGGGTAGTAGACTCACTCTAACTCCTCTATGTTAATAAATCAATCATAAAATGTCATTGATCACCCGATCCCTTTGTACACTTGACAATACGGGTATAAAAACATATCTGAAGACAGATTGCAATTCCTTTGTTATCCATAAATATAATGTATATAAATCATAAGCCAATGGATAAATGGACGTTTTAGATGGACTTGATTCAAAGTCATTAAATACTGATGACTCAAATTATAGGGAATTACAAGCAATTTGTCAAAAAAAGGGGCCTTTTTTTAGAATAATTGTTATCTTTCCTGATCTAATATTAGATTTATTCAACCACTTGTCCTGAGTATAAAAACAATATGGAGACTCAATGTCTGCACTGATCAATAAATTAAAGCAAGAACATATCCATTTATTTGAAACACTTGATGAGGTCAAAGCTTTAGGGATCTCTTCTAAGAAAGGTCAGGAAAGGCTTTTATCTGTCAAAAACATCTTGTTGATTCATCTAAAAGAAGAAGATGACGATCTTTATCCCCCTCTCCATAAGGCCGCTGAGAGTGATGACAAATTGAAAGGCATGTTGAACTTGTTTATAGACGAAATGGAAGAGATCTCCGGAATGGCCCTCAAGTTCTTTGATAAATACGCTGATGGAGGCTCCGGTCTGGACTTTGCAAAAGATTATGGCGAACTGATTGCCGGTCTAAGAGCCAGAATGAGGAGGGAGGAAAATATTCTTTATGCCGCTTACAATAAACTGAACTTATAGATAAGATTTTATTGCCGGATCCCCGTGTAGGGGCGACCCGCCGGGTCGCCCCTACACGGGGATGGATACCTGGATCGTGTTTAAAGATACCATCACCAATGACATATGAGACTGGAACTGATAATATATGGATAAACTTCAACTTGTTTTCTTCTTTATAAGTGGATTTCTAGTCTCCAGAGTACTCATAAAAGCCAAAATCCCTGAACACCTTGTTGGACTGTTATTAAGCCAAAAGAATGTCGGGTTCCCAAGGATAGTATTTTACTTGATTGCCTCTTCAGCCCTACTCTCCGTGATCATACCCAACGCTATCACTGTGTTGACCCTTCTTCCAGTCATCGGTTTATTACAAAAGCCCTTGGAAAAAGCTTTGGGGAAGGATCAAAAGATACCAACCATCCTGTCTCTCACACTCATTTACGGGGCCAATATCGGTGGGATGGGTTCTATCACGGCCACACCGGCCAATGGGATTCTCATCGGCTTTCTAAAACTCAATAACGTGGCGGGAGTGGATCAGATCACCTTTACCCATTGGCTGATGTGGGGAATCCCCCTGGTCCTCGTGTTTATACTGGTCGCTTGGGGGATTTTGACCTTCAGCTTTTCCCTTTATAAGACGAGGTCTATCAAAATCGTTATTGACACCCCTTTCCCCACGGGAGATCGACATCGTCAAAGAATTGCGATGATTATAACTTCTATTTATTTCTCAAGTTCCCTGATATTGTCCACGTTAATTAGTCAGTCTCTTGGTCATGGTTCTGAAGGACTATCCCCTTGGACGATTGGTTTAATCGCCTTTGCAGGTCTTATTACTCTGGGGATCTTTATCACCCTGTTTTTCATCCCGTTCTCATCGCCAAACGACAGGACTGATGGGCCAAGAGCTGTTTTACTTACCCTTAAGGACTGCTACAGCGGTCTGCCGATGAAAGGTATCTATCTGCTCATTGTTGTGGGTCTTCTGGGAGGGGCGATTGTGGTTTTAGACAAGCTTGGTCTCTTTAGTATGCAGGATTTCCTTGTAAATAACATCCAGACATTGCTATCGAACGCTATTCCGGCTCTTCTCTTATTGCTGATCATTGCTCTGTTCACCACTTTTACAACAGAACTCCTCAGTAATACTGTGGTACAAATCAGTTTATTTGCTATTCTATTGCCCTTGGCTGGTGGACTCAATATTTCGACTGTTCAGGGTTTGGTGGTCGTGACTCTATCGTGCACCTGTGCGTTTATGAGTCCTTTAGCAACGGGAGTCAATGGCTTAGCCTTTGGTGGGATAAAAGGGGTCTCATTGAGAGGGATGATGATCACAGGATTGATGCTGAATACTGTTGGAGCCGTGATCATATCCACATGGATTTATCTGTTTGTTGGATAGGCTTTATAGAACAACTTCTCTTTGTGGAGCTTGAATTATTGTCATCGCCTGAGATATTTACTTTTTTATTATTAAATCTGTTGTCTTGAAATTAAATCGCTTATCCTTTTTTAACCATTTTCGTTTAGCACGAATAGTTATGAGTCCTCCAGGAGCATTCATTGTACAGCCGTTTATTTTCGCTACATAATAACGATCTGTAGAGCCTCTTTTAGAAGACGTTGAGGCGATGCTCCAGTCTGAGGGATTGCATTTGAGGCCGTACAGGAGTTTATCCTTTTGTTTCACTTCTATCTCATAGTCCAGTAGATGGGGTAAAGAAGATTCATAGGCGTGTGATTCATTGGTTACACTGAGTTCTGTCCAGAAAATAACCTTTTGATCCTTTTGAATACTGATCTGTATTTCCCTAAAATCATCATTGAGTTTTAGTCGGCCTATTTCTGTACCGTAGCCCCCAGCCCCCATAAAGTAGACCAGAAAACCAATGGGGAGGATCATAACGATTGCTATGACAAGAGATTTGCTTTTACTTTTTGATTGGCCCAAAATGAACTCCTTTTTTATGTATAAATTAGCTGAAAATTGAGTCACAATATAATAATTGATGGAATCATTATAATGCAAAACTGAGACAAAGTCAAGGCATTCTTGTCATAATGGTAGCTTATAGAACAGATTGACTAGTGTTCCTTCAGGTCTCATTTGATGTGTAGGGGCGACCCGGCGGGTCGCCCCTACACATCAAATGAATCCATCAAATCAGCATTGATGGAACACTAGCGATACTTTTGACTTACCGTTTAAAAATTGTTATCTTTGATCCAAGGAAATTAAAATGCCAATAGCCATAAAAGACAGCCATTCTAAATTAACAGCCATTATAGAGCCTTCAGACAGTGTTTATATTGCCAGTTGTCCTGAACTTGATCTTGTCACCGAGGGAGACACAACAAATGAGGCACTCAGCGATCTGATTGAAATGACAATAGACTATGCTGAACAATATATGGAAGAATTTGATCAGTTTAGTAAAAGTCCAAACAGAGCCTCACACAAGGACTATATCCTTGAAATCCACCAAAAGAAAGCCAAAGAGAAGGTCAGAGAACTCTTTATCTAATGCCAATTATATGTTATCGTTGGATCTTATTCTTAAAACATATCTTTAAGCTCTCATTCATACCCTTCTTCCCCCCGTACTCTAAAATATAAGGATTCTTATATGCTTAAAATAACGGACGCTCAAGACTATCTCAATGAGCTAAAACAACGTAATCTTGCCGTTTATCTCCAGAAGCAGGATACCGTTGAAAAGATCATCCAGGAGGTTTTGGATAAAGGAGATGAGGCTCTTTATCGATATGCGAAGGACTTTGACGGCGTCCAGAACAATGATTTCACCCTCACTGTAAGCCAAAAAGAGTATGACAAGGCTCACCAGGATTTACACACCGATATGAAGGCTGTCATCCAGGAAGCCTACGATAATATCACGGCCTATCACCTGAAGGAGAAAGAAGAAGCCTGGAATTTCACTCACAAGGGTGCGTTCTTAGGCCAGTTAGTCAACCCAATCGAGAAGGTCGGTGCCTATGTACCTGGGGGAAAGGGCATTTACCCGTCTACTGTTCTCATGAATTGTGTACCGGCAAAGATTGCAGGTGTCCCTGAGATTTATATCACGACACCACCCAGGGAAGATGGAACATTAGACCCAGCGATCCTTTATGCCGCTCAGCTTTGCGGTGTTCAATCTATCTTTAAGGTGGGTGGAGCAGGGGCTATTGCCGCTCTGGCTTACGGAACAGACTCCATACCAAAGGTTTATAAGATCACCGGCCCCGGTAACCTATATGTAACAACAGCTAAAAAGATGGTCTACGGCGATGTGGACATCGATATGATAGCTGGACCTTCTGAAATCATGGTCTTGGCCGATGAATCCAGTAATATCAATTCCCTCACCTACGATCTATTCTCACAAAGCGAACATTCCGTAGACGCTTCCTCCATTGTATTGGTTCCTAACAGAGATATAGCGATGAAGATCATCGAATCGGTTCATGAGAAGGTACTTCAGTCCAAGCGTCAAGCCATTCTTACAGAGGCCCTAAGTAATAATGGAGTGATCGTTCTGTATAATAGTTTGGAAGAGGCTTATGAGGTGATCAATGAATACGCCCCTGAACACCTCGAGGTTCTGATTGATCTGGATTATACGGAAGTGAGCCAAAAGATAAGAAACGTTGGGTCTATATTCCTGGGTGACTACACCCCTGAGCCCATTGGTGATTATTTTGCCGGGACCAATCACAGTCTGCCCACAGGGGGAACCGCAAAGTTCTTCTCACCCCTTGGCGTCTACGATTTCCAAAAACGTACCAGCATTTTGAAGTTCTCTAAAGAACGCTTTATAAAGGATCGAGAGAAGGTGATTCGATTTGCTGAATATGAAGGTTTTGACGAACACGCCAATAGTATACGTATTAGAGGGGATTTCAAGGAATCAGGTCAAAATGACCAGGTGTGATCCTTTAAAATGGGGCAAAATGATCCCTTTTCTTTCAGAAGGCAAGGTACTGCAAGTCATTCCATCAAACTATCCATTGGAATATTAATTAGATAGCTATACTCTAAACTGTTGGCATAGTTATTGCGTATTATTTTATAGATCGCTACTATCCACAAAAACTGCGGTGAACTAATTATAACCGATTGTGAATTAGATAATTAGAATAATAATAAGGAGGATTGAAATGAGTAAAATAATTGGAATCGACTTAGGCACAACAAACTCTTGTGTGGCTATTATGGAAGGAGGCGAGTCACAGGTCATCAACAACTCAGAAGGTGCGAGGACCACTGCGTCCATCGTAGCTTTTGCCCAGAAAGGCGAACGATTGGTGGGTCAGGCGGCGAAAAATCAGGCTGTCACAAACCCGGGCAATACTATTCGCTCTATCAAACGATTTATGGGTCGTCGATACGATGAAGTGACTAATGAAATCCATGAAGTACCCTACGAAGTTGTTAAGGGGCCTAATGGAGATGTCCGCGTGAAGACCTCTGAGGGGGAATTCTCGCCGGCTGAAATATCCGCTCGGATCCTTCAGAAAATGAAGCAAACGGCTGAAGATTATTTGGGAGAAAAGATTACGGATGCCGTGATCACTGTCCCAGCCTATTTTAATGACGCCCAAAGACAAGCTACAAAAGACGCGGGCAAGATCGCTGGTCTGGACGTCAAAAGAATCGTGAATGAACCGACAGCGGCTGCCTTATCCTACGGATTAGACAAAAAGAATAAGCGTGACCAAAAGATCGCTGTCTACGATTTGGGAGGAGGCACCTTTGACATTACCATTCTCGAGCTTGGGGATGGTGTCTTTGAGGTTAAGAGTACGAATGGAGACACTCATCTAGGTGGAGACGACTTTGACCAAAGGATTATGGATTGGTTGATCTTGGAGTTCAAGAAGGAGCAAGGAATTGACTTAAGCAAGGATAAAATGGCTCTCCAGCGCCTAAAAGAAGCCAGTGAAAAGGCCAAGCAAGAGCTATCCACGGCTCAGTCCACTGATATTAATTTACCCTTTGTCACAGCGGATCAGAACGGGCCTAAACACTTGAATGTGTCTTTGGGTCGGGCTAAGTTCGAACAAATGGTGGAAGACCTGGTGGAAAAAACCCGTATCCCCTGTGTGAATGCCATAAAGGATTCCGGGTATCAAGTGTCCGAGATTGACGAAGTGATTCTGGTAGGTGGTTCGACACGAATACCTGCTGTACAGTCTTTAGTGAAAGAGATCTTTAAAAAAGAGCCTCACAAGGGCGTAAACCCTGATGAGGTGGTGGCTATGGGAGCTGCGATACAGGGAGGCGTTCTCTCAGGCGAGGTGAACGACATTCTCTTATTGGACGTGACACCTCTTTCCCTGGGTATTGAGACTTTGGGAGGGGTAATGACCAAATTGATCACCCGTAATACCACCATCCCAACAAAGAAAAGCGAAGTTTTTACAACAGCTGAGGATAGTCAACCCTCTGTGGATGTCAAGGTATGCCAGGGTGAAAGGGAGATTGCGGCTCACAACAAACCCATCGGCAACTTTCACCTGGACGGGATTCCCCCTGCACCACGGGGAACTCCTCAAATTGAAGTGACCTTTGACATTGATGCTAATGGAATCATCCATGTGTCAGCCAAAGATTTAGGCACCGGTAAGGAGCAGAGCATCCGGATTGAATCTTCCAGTGGTCTTAGCGAGTCAGAAGTCGAAAAGATGGTCCATGAAGCTGAGTCTCACGCTGAAGAAGATAAGAAGGAGCGTGAGAAAGCGGAAGTCCGAAATAATGCGAACACACTGGTCTATCAAACGGAGAAACTCCTTCAGGAACATGGAGACAAGTTGGCAGATACGGATAAAGGTGATATAGAAAAGGAAATCGAGAACACGAAGAAGGCCATCGAAGGCGGTGACACGGATCAGATTAAGAGTGCTGTAGAACGTCTTACTCAAGCTGGTCACAAGCTGTCTGAAAAGCTGTATAGTCAGGCTGGGGCGGCTCAAGATCAGGCCCAGGCCCAAGATCCTGGCCAAGCGAGTCCACAAAAGAATGAGGATTACGAAGAAGCCGATTATGAAGTGGTGAATGAGAAGTAATAACCTCGAAAATACCTATCCAATCAACAGCCCCCTGAAAATGGGGGCTTAAATCCCCTCTGGTTTTGACATTGATTCAAATGAATTGTTTTTATTTCCCCAGCCACTAAAATTAAGTACCTTTAGCTGATAGATAAATGTCTTATGAAAACAGATAAAGAGTTTTACAAGTTATTTTCAGCTGATCCCAAAAGGCTTTTTGAGTTAATTGGTATTTCGACCCAGGTAGATTACACCATGAAATCCATTACGTTAAAAGACTTGGAACTTCGAGTGGACGGTTTTTTGGAGTCGGACTACGAAAACGAGCCGGTGTATTTTGTTGAATTTCAAGGCTATCCAGATAAAACTATTTATCACCGTATGGTTAAAGCGATGGCCATTTATGGGGAGACCCATCCAGACCGTCAAATCAGAGGAATGATATTATTTACTAAAGAATCTCTTGACCCTAAAACCAAACCGTGGTATAATTTAACAGAGTTTAAAGATCAAGGTTTTAAGGTTTATTATTTTGACGAGATGCTCAAAGAACTGGAAGCAAAAGAGATGCATCATCCTTTAGTATCTGTATTTAAGCCCTATCTGATTGAAGATCAGGAGCTTCTGAAGGAGGAATCCAAAAAGTGGTACGTTGCGTTGGAAGGTGGTGTTTTAGATGAAAGAGTACGCGATATTTATTGCACTATTTTCATCCGATGGATGCAAGAGAGATTTACAAAGTTAACCTATGAGGAGATTTTCACCATGCTAGAAAGTTTAACGCCTATTGAAGAAACAAGATCCTACAAGGAGTTAATCGAAAAAGGTAAGAAGGAGGGCAAGAAGGAGGGTGAGACAAAAGGCAGGAACGAAGAAAAGATTGAAATAGCCAAAAAGATGCTCCTGAGGGGAGATACAATTCCATCTGTTATGGAAGTGACAAATCTTTCAGTGGATGAGATTGAAAAGCTTAAAGTTAAGTGATGGCCCTAATAAGTGTTATGGATGACTGATCCCTTAAAACCTGGAAACTAAATATCTTACAGGCAAGGAACTTGGCTTTATAACACAATGAAGCTCGGATCATCAAATTGAGAGGTCTATTTATGAAAACATATCTTGTAAACTACAAGCTAGTCGCCTTGTTTCTAATAATTGGAGTGGTGATTGGTACTATCAGTCACTGTAAAAGCAAGGTAAAGAGCTATGTGCCAGGAGGGAAGTATATTATTGGAGGGTATAAATCTGCCAAAAAGCTCAATAAAGCGTATAAAGCTTACAATAAAGAGTTTTTGCCCCTTGAAGAATATTATATCGGTCGTGAAATAGCTGTTTCTATTCTTCGGAAGGAAAAGATCTATGGCAATGGCCAGAGTGCCCTTGAGCACTATATTGCTAACATTGGTAATACGCTTTCCATGGGCTCAAATAGACCTGAGACCTTTCAAGGCTATCGATTTATTGTCCTACGCTCCCCATTAACTAATGTGTTGGCTCTACCGAGCGGTTATATCTTCATCACAACAGGATTGATCAAAATGGTATCTAATGAGGAGGAACTGGCCGGTGCTATTGCCCATAGTGTGAGTCACGTTGTTTTGTATCATCCTACCAAGATGATACAGTCGGTTAGGAGGACTGAAATTGTCTTGGATCTTGTGAAATATGGTGCTTCAGAGGCTTTAGGGAAAGATAAACTTCTTAACAGGCTTACAAAAGCTTTTGGTGGAATTCTTGATGACATTGGGAAAAAAGCAATCAATGGCTACATCAGGAAGATGGAAAAGGAAGCCGACCTCATGGCCGTCCAGATAATGATCGATGCAGGTTATGACCCTAGAGGTCTCAGTTCCATGCTCAGGAAGCTTAAGCCAGGTAAAGGGGTTCACGGAAACCCTGGTAAGAGGGCTGATGAAGTGGATAAAAGAATCGCTACGTATAATGGGGAGATCCCAAAAACCTTGAGAGTCCGTACCAGACGTTTTAAATCTATCATTTCAAAAGCTGATCTTGCTTGAGTCACCCTTAAGCACATGCTAGTCCTCCAATCTTTAGAAACAGGGCGACTAGCCTGTAGTTTATGAGATATATTTTCATGAGTGGACTTTAAGGAAATCAATATAAAAAAGTATCTATTAAAATACTATCGACTAACCGCGGATGCTTCCCAGCGTTGTCAGCCACTGTGAAGGCCTTATAAAAGCCTATTCTAAAGGACTAATCTTTCATTTGTTCAGTTATATTTGTAAAATGGCATTATTTTTTGGTATCCACAAAATATTATCTTCATGTGTATGATTTTATGCCATTGATTTAGGCCACTCTCTTCTTCCGTTGTGAAATCATTTATATATAAATGTTTAATAGAATGATACTTAACGTTATCTATTCTTTTTTTTCAATAAGACACATAAATTGGTCTATTCATTGCTATTATATAATTTTGAGGACTTGTAATTTATTCGTAACAAAGTCTTATTATAGCTTGAAACATAGTAAAAGTCAAGTCTAAATGAGACAATAAAATAAATCAGAGCAAAGTATGAATGGTCTTTATCTCTAAAGTATTTAATCAATTGGGAGATGCGTCATGAAGAATATAAAGCTGAGAACTAAAATCTTGTTAGTGGTATTAGGTATCTTTAGCATTGCTTTTACAGTGAGTTTTCTGTTTAATAGAAGCGGCTTAAAGGATATGGACAAAGGAATTACCGATGGAGCGGGTAAGGAAATGAATCAGATGGCCATTAAGCAGGCTGTTGAGATCGGTCGATCCCTCACTGTATTAGCTGAAGGGGTTCGTGAGAATTTCGCCGACATGTGGAGGAATAAAATCTTTGACCGACGGATTCTATCGGAAAAGCTTAAAGACAAAGATAGTGAGGACTATAAAAACTATTTGGGAATCATCCCGATTGTTGCTTCCATGCGGACGGTTGGAAATAAAGCGAAGGATTTGGGTATAAAGTTCAAAGTCCCTAAAGTGGATCCAAGAAATGAAGATAATGAGCCGACTCCTAAAGAACTGAAAGTACTCAAAATGCTGAAAGCCAAAAAAATCCCCGATCAGATCACAGCCAAAGAGTTTGAAGGAAAAATCCTTAAGGAACTGAACCCTACGGAAAAGGCTCGCATCACTGAGTACTATGAAAAAACCAGTGATTCCTCAAGCTATACCCGTACGGCCTATCAAAGTAATAACGATAAAAACGAATTATTAAAGCTCCTCAAGAAAGCAGGCTATATGGATGAATATGTAGATATGGACGATGTAAAAAATAATAAAGTCATCTATTATCGGGCTGTGCGGCTTTCTAAGGTGTGTCTCTACTGTCATGGTGATCCCAAGAGGTCCATGGAGTATTGGGGCAACAACGAAGGGAAGGATGCGACAGGCACCAAAATGGAAAACTGGAAGGAAGGGGAGATTCACGGGGCCTTTAAAATTACACTAGATCTCAATAAGACAAATGCTCTTATCGCTGACTCTGTTAAAAAATTAGCGAAAATAGGAGATGAGGCCTCGTCTGAGACAGCCCAAACCACACTTATCATCACCGTTATTGTGGTGTTCGTCGGATTGGGGGGTATCTTTCTATTTATTCGCTATTTAACAAATCCAATTGCTACAATAGTAGAAATAATCAAGGATGTGGCCAAAGGCAATTTCCGTAATCGCGTTCAGATCAAAACAAAAGATGAAGTGGGTGAGATCAGTCACAATATCAATGTGATGCAAGATAACCTAAGCAAGACTCTTACGCAGATCAATGAGATCTCTAGCAATCTGGCGACCTCCAGTGAAGAGTTGAACTCGACAGCGGCGAATCTCTCTGAGGGGTCTCAGACTCAGGCGGCCAATGTGGAAGAGACTGTTGCCACCCTCCACGAGTTTTCGGAAGCTATAAAATCTCTCCAGAGTAACTCTCAGGATATGACGGTTCAGGGAAAAGAGACTCTGGAGATTGCTAAAGCCAGCCTTGGCCTTATAGAAGATGCTGTTACCGGTATGAAGGAGATTAATACCAGTTCAGACAAGATCGTGGAGATTGTAAAGGTGATCAATGACATAGCCGATCAAACCAACCTTCTCTCCCTAAACGCCGCTATTGAGGCGGCCAGAGCGGGAGAACACGGTCGTGGATTTGCTGTTGTGGCTGATGAAATATCCAAGTTGGCAGAAAAAAGTGCCGATTCCACCAAAACGATTGAACTGTTGGTTAAAGAAAGCCAGGCAAACACCCAAAAAGGGACTGAGATTGTGAACAAGACGGGTGAAGCCTTTAAAGAGATCCTGGAGAATGTGGAAAAAACCACCTCTAATATTGATCTCATCAATGATGTATTAGCCCAGCAATCCAAGGGCTCTGACCAGATACAACTTGCTGTCAATAACGTGAATGACACGACTCAAGCCCAAAGTGCTGGTCTGGAAGAGATGTCTGCCAATTTCACTGAACTGGCTAACCACGCTGAGATCATGAAATCCATGATGGATCAATTTGAATTATCCGACAATGGTCATGGTAATCTTCTTGGAGCAAACGGTGATCAAAAGAAGCAAATAGGATTAGATGTGAAGAAAGGAGTGGGTGAGTCTATCCATTAAGGCCAATACTTCAGTCTTCTCTTGAACTACCAAGTCTCTACCTCTAAAATCCAGTCTCCACTGACGACCTCTTTACCCCGGATTTTGGGGGGATTTTTGATAAAGTAAACCCAGGCTTTGTGCCTGTGATTTCTTGTGTCATAAGTGGGATGAAGAATCCGATCATAGACCAGCCCGTTCTCTTCCAGGTCATCAGCAATCGAAAGCCCCTGCTTTTCATCTGTGAAAGTAAAAAGTTCCCCATGAATCACTCGGCTTCCATGGGTGAGATAGGGGTAATACCCAATACCCAGTCCATTTTGATCATAGTGATACATGGCTCCCCGTGTCCACGCTTTTTCAGAACTTAGAATACAGGGTTCGATGAGTGAGTGATAGACTCCCTCTTTTCTTAAGGTTCCATAAGCAAATAATAGAGGCAATGATTTTTCCATATCAGATAAAAAATCTATCTTATTCCTATAACTTGAGTTAAAAGTATGTTTAAGGGGATTCGTACTCCATCATCTGTATCTTTAGCTTTATCATAGGCCAGAACATCTTCCAGGTCTTCAATTCTTTCGATGAGAGTTTCATATTCCTTACGGGAGAGAATAATTTCATCCGTTTTTTTTAAAACTTTCATTTTATATATCCTCAACAAATAAATATAATGCAAACCACTGGATCATCATTAATGATCATATTAAAAACGGATGAGATTAATTAAAATCGATAGAGTGACTTTGATCACATAATAAACTGACCTGAACATCTGTATGGACGAGACCCCATGCTCTCGATGTCTCATTGAGACAGGTATCTCAACAATCTTGACCTTCTGGCGATGAAGGTAGACTAAAACCTCAGGCTCTGGGTAATCGTCCGGATAGTAATTTACAAAAAGCTTAATGAGTCTACGATTGACGGCACGAAATCCCGATGTAGGGTCTGTAATTCTCTGCTTTAGTATAAGATGGAGTAGAGTGGAAAAATATAATATCCCAATTCGCCTTAAGACAGTGGACTTAAAGCCCTCCGATTGAAGAAAACGGGATCCAATAATCATATCAGCATTCTCATCCTCAAGGGAGCTAATAAGCCTGTGGAGTTCTTCAGCCCGATGCTGTCCGTCTCCATCGAACTGAACGGCAATATCGTAATCATGCTCCCAGGCATAGATATACCCGGTCTGGACGGCACCACCAATCCCCAGATTGCAGGGTAGATCAACGGTAATGGCCTGTTTGCTTCGGGCTATTGTCGAGGTCTGATCCCGTGAGGCGTCATTGACAACAAGTATATCCACATAATCCACCTCTTTGCGTATATCATCAATGACCCTGGCAATATTTAGTTCCTCATTGAAGGCTGGCACTATGATTAGTACCTTTTTTACTGATGGACGCTCATCCATTTGATGTTCTGGGGGGAGAACTTGTGTTGCCAAATGATCGATTCCCTGTTTACAAAGGTGAAATACAAAAGATATTGAGTATAAGATAAGCATTTTTTGGGGTAATTCAAACTAAAATATCCATTGGTCAAGACTATTTCATTCTATTGTCCCAGTAAAAGCTTCCGCAACAAGCGAATGCTCTAAACCTCTGAAGAACATGGATGTTCGATAGCATTGGAAGCAGTCCTGCTTTCACAAATGGCTTGTGAGCATCACGTCGAAGATTAGCGTTGGTGAGAAGAAAAAAAGTCTTTACATTTTACAAATCCATGTGTATATTTCCTGAACCCTTAAGCCAAGAGAATAGTATGAATTCATCAGATGTCTCCATGTATCAGTTTACCCCCCCCCC
>CAJXGR010000031.1 GCA_913053665.1 uncultured Spirochaetia bacterium | reverse complement strand
GACAAAGAAATCAATCAGTCCTATGATCTGGCCCAACAAGTTAAAGATTTTATCTCTCAAGTTGTTCACCTGATCGTGTCCCAGAACAATGCTATTAATGACTCATCCTCGTCTATTAGTGAGATGACAGCGTCTATCTCAAGTATCAACGAGGTTTCTAAAATCCAGATTCATAAAGTCCATGAACTAGAGACTACCGCCGAATCGGGTGAGAAAGAAATGGATGGAGCCAGTAGAATTATGAAGAAAATGACGGACTCCACTCAGGTGGTCATGGAAATGATCAGTGTAATTAATGGAATCGCTGAACAAACCAATCTATTAGCCATGAATGCGGCTATCGAAGCCGCCCACGCTGGGGATTCAGGAAAAGGATTTGCCGTAGTCGCTGATGAGATCAGAAAGTTAGCTGAAGACGCCGGGCAGAACTCAAAGAATATTTCCAACACCATTAAGGAACTTATTACTGACATCGAAATGGCGGGTCAATCCACAAAGATTATGGGAGAATCTTTTGGCCAGATTGTTGGTGGGATAAAAGAAATAGCTCAGAGTATGCTTGAAAATGAGGCTGGAATGAGAGAATTAACAATAGGAAGTACCCAAATCATGCACTCCCTTGGTACACTGGTGCAAACGACTCATCAAGTGGACTCATCATCCAATGAAATGGAAACAAAGGTCAAAAACATCACAGAGTCTTTGCAAAGTTTGAGTGTTATATCCACTGAAATCAGATATAGTATGGGAGAAATCATGGTGGGTATTAATGATCTCTATGGAACTGTGGAAAAAGTGGCTTCTGAGGGTCAAAATAATGCTGAGAGCATATCTCATTTAGACGCTTTAGTCAAGAACTTTAAAGCAGACGAGAATTATTCTAACTCTCTTGACAGCCCTGTAAAAGGTCTAAAACCTAATAAAGATAACTCTATTTCTTAGAAATCCATTCAGATGGTAGGATCCATGATAGAAATACTCTTTGTATGTTTGGGTAATATTTGCCGCTCCCCTGCAGGAGAAGGAGTTATGAACAAACTGATTGCTGAATATCAGTTGAGTGATCAGATATCCTGTGATTCAGCCGGCACCTCAGGCTATCACAACGGACAGCAGGCGGATCACAGGATGAGAGAGGCAGCGTCAGAAAGAGGCATTGAAATCTTGAGCCGTTCCAGACAGATTACCCATCGTGACCTTGAAAAGTTTGACTATATCGTAGCCATGGATGACGACAACTATCGTGAGATCCAGGCTTTAGATGATCACGACCACCACAGCCATAAAATCCATCGTCTCCGGGACTTCTGCACGGATCACAAGATCACGGGCGTCCCTGATCCTTATTACGGCGGAAAATCAGGGTTTGAGAAGGTACTGGATATTCTGCAGGACGGCTGTTCAGGATTGTTAAATAAAATAAGAGAAGGAAAGGGATCTCAATGACTGACTCACTTAAATCCTCTATAGAAGATATATTACACCAGGCAACGGGTGAAAAGGTCTCTGTGGAACTTGGTATTTCCCTGTCGGGAGGATGCATCAACAATGCCACATCGGTTAAGACCAGTCTTGGGGAGACTTTATTCTTAAAATACAATGAAAACGCTGAACCATTCATGTTTCGTGCCGAAGCAAACGGCCTTGAAGAGCTTTCAAAGGCAGAAACCTTACGAATACCACGAGTTTACGGCTATTCAGACAAGGACTCAGAAGACGCACCTTTTATCTTAATGGAATATATAGCTTCCGGTCCAAAGGGAAAAGGTTTTTATGAGGCCTTTGGGAGGGGTTTTGCGGAAATGCATCGTGTGACAAAAAGTCAGTATGGCTTTTCTGAAGACAATTACATTGGCAGCACCCCACAAATCAATGGGTGGATGGATAATTGGACGGACTTTTTCAGGGAAAAGCGTTTGGGTTATCAAATCAGCCTGGCTCAAAAGTCAGGTTTATGGGATAGTCAAGCCGATAGATGGTGGGAAGTTCTCAGTTCTCGTCTTGAAGAGTTTATCGGGACGCCCCATGAGCCGCCTTCATTACTCCATGGGGATCTATGGTCTGGGAATTACATGACAGGCCCAGAGGGTGAACCCTGTATCATTGATCCCGCCGTATATTATGGCAGTCGAGAGGCTGATTTAGCTATGACAGAAGTTTTTGGCTCCTTTGACAGCAGATTTTATGATGCCTACAGGGAATCCTATCCCATTGAACCTGATTATAAGGATAGAAGCGAAATCTACAAGCTTTATCACCTCATGAACCATCTGAACCTCTTTGGACGAAGTTATGAAGGATCCGTTAAGGCTCTCCTAAAGCGTTTTGGGTCATAATGCTGTACAACGCATATTGACCCATTGATTCTCCCTGGGTATCCTATAAACTGATAGATATTGTAGTGTTTGGTCCAAATAATGATTTTGAGGTTTAGCAAATGGATTCCAGAAGATGGCTTATCTGGATACGTTTAGTGTTCCTAACAGGTTTTTCCTGTTCAGGGCTGAGGGGATGGTGGCTGAGAGCAAAAAAGAAAAGCTCAGGTATGGGATAAATGCTTGTTAAAGATATAAAATGAAAACAGATAAAGAGTTTTACAGGTTATTTTCGGCTAATCCAAAATTGTTGTTTGAGTTGACTGGAATGAAAGTTAAAGGGAATTATACCATGGAATCCCTTACCCTAAAAGAGACTGAGCTCAGGGTGGATGGCTTTCTGGAGTCGGATCAAAAGAATGAGCCGGTGTATTTTGTGGAGTTTCAGGCTTATCGAGACGATACAATTTATCACAGAGTGATTAAAGGGATGGCTGTTTATGGGGAACGTAATCCGAGACTGATTGTGAGAGGAATGATATTATTTACCACAGAATCTCTTGACCCTAAGACCAAGCCGTGGTATACTTTAAGTCGATCAGAGAATCCGGATTTTCAAGTGTATTATTTTGATCAGATGCTTAGGGACCTTGAGGCTAAGGAAAAAAATCATCCTCTGGTAATGGTTTGCAAGCCTTATATGGTTGAAGATCAGGAGGTTTTGAAGAGTGAATCCAAGGCGTGGTACAGGGTTTTGGAGAGTGAAGACATGGATAAAAAGCTTAAGGATGTTTATTGCACTGTCTTCATTCGCTGGATGCAAGAGAGATTTAAAACATTAAGTTATGAGGAGATATTTGATATGTTAGAAAGTTTGACACCTATTGAAGAGACCAAATCTTATAAAGAGTTGGTGGAAAAAGGGAAAAAAGAAGGGAAAAAAGAGGGGAAAAAAGAGGGGAAAAAAGAGGGAAAAAAAGAAGGAAAAAAAGAAGGAAAGATAGAAAAAGGAATTGAAGTTGCCAACAATATGCTAAAAGAAAAGCTTGATTTAAAGCTCATTAGTAAAGTTTCTGGACTTTCTATCCAAGAAATTGAAAAGCTAAAGGTGAGTCTGGATAGACCAAAGTGATTCTAAATTGCCCAGTTATAAAACCCGTTACCTGTAGGCACATGACCATGCGTTTACAGATGACAATTCATAACCCTTTTAGTCTATATCTTATTTCTCAGTGAAGTAAGTATTAGTCGCTCTGGCAAAGGCCTCATAAAGTTCCGGGAGATTGATACCATAACCCTTGAGTTGAGGCTCATTTACATACATTAAGTATAATTTACTGGTAAGAATAGGAATCTTGTTGGGTGGAGTCCCCTTTTCTATCATAGCTACCGCCATTTTAGCCGCCTCTTCTCCTTGCTCATAGGGAGATACAGCAACAGCCATCATCCCACCATCTTCTACAAAGAAGCCCCAACAGCCGATCTGTGGCAATTTGGAGTTTGCTTTAGTCCATTTGATCACATCGCTGGGTTTCACATTTTTCTTACCCCCTTTTTTCACTTTTATCGTGTGATAATGGGTGACTAAAAGAATATTTCCTTTTTCCGGAGCTTCACGAATGGCTTTTTTCCAGTCATCAAAGGTATCACATAAAATATGGTTTGTGTCTTTTGGGAATTCAAGGGGAGACCAATCGATACCCCTTAATTCCTCCAATATGGCCTGTGAAGTGGGCGAATTATCCGAAATGTGAACAATCCGTCTTCGCCCTTCAGGGAGGATCTTAAGGAATATATCTTTAAAGGACTGAAAGGGAATACGTTCCAGGACCCCTGTAACGTTTGTTCCTTTGTCATAGCCGTATTTCCTGGCACTGGCATTCACCCCGGTAAACACGATTTTAAACTGAGGATTATTGAGGAAATGCTTTGTGACAGGCAGATCTTTTATTTTCTTGAACTTGACTGATTTTAGTATGTCGGATATACTATCTATTTCTTTTTTTGTTAAATCTTCCTTAAGTATATATAATTTTTTATTATTATCTATAATATAATACCTTAGGATAGATTCCCTATCTTCATTGTTTGATATTTGCTTTAATATTTCTTGATTAAAGCGGCCAGACTTTATCTTTTTAGGTGCCTTGGGTTGTTTAAAAGCCATTTGCTGGGCATTATCATCTATGGACAGGATGACATCCGGTTTCCATGATTCTATCATCTTAATGACCGTTAAACCAGCTTTTATCTTGAAGTTATTATCGGTATGACGCTTTGTATCCATATAATGATAGCGTATATTATAAGAATACTTCTTAAAAACCCTGTCTAATCCTTCATTAATGTCCCTAACCCAGGAGTAATCTGTGTAATAGCTGTGTAGAATAAGCACCCGAGGTTTATTTAAGTTTGTGACGATGAGAAAAATACCAAGAGATATTAAAAACAGGCCGATTAGAAACCTGTTGGATCCTCTTTTTTTCATAGTATCCCAAGCTCCTTCCAAAAAGGTATAGAAATCAGGACGGCTCCAACACGAGCAAAATTGATCAGAAAGAAGAATAGCAAAAGCTTAGGCGGACTATAAAAGTTGCTCTTGGCAGTCAAGTTTCTAAATAATAGATAGTAAGTACTTTGATAGCCCATCATCCAGCCATCACTGATGACTAATATGATGAACCCAACAACCCAAGCATTGATACCATTGCTTTCAGCCAGTGGAAGAAAGATTGAGGCAAATATAACGGCTGTTGCATTGTTTGGAATAACCAACCGGACGATAAAAATACTGGCTGACAAGAGTAATACAAAGACAGGGAAATCTGTGACCATCCTTTCACCCATCAGATTGAGTGGATAAACCTGAAAAAGCTTTATGATTTCTTTATCAAGGCCAATGTGAGACATCGTTTTAACTAATCCAATCAAAGTAGCAAGATATATTAAAAAGGTCCAGTCAATGTTCTTTTGAAATTGCTTCTTGCCAAGAAACTCAAGGGATAAAATAACGTATAAGATGGATAAGCCAATCAATGGAAGCTGGATCTTATGAATAGAAGAAGTGGCAATACCGATTATAAACAATACGATGCTCCCAAAAGCTGCCCACTCTCGGGAATTCATGGGCCCAAGGACCTTTAGCTGTACTTTAACCTGTTCCTTAGAGAGTTGAGGCTTTTCTTTATTGCGAAACATAGTTAGAGAAAGGATAAAATACACCAGAAGAAGCACAATGCCCACCACAGCAGCTGCTATTGCCCAATGGCCCCAGGTAAACTCCTCTCGAACTTGGTTGGAAAGCAAGCCATAGATCACAAAGTTAATAGATTTGCTGCTAAGAAAAATACTGGAAAAAAGAGTGAATCCGGCAAAAGTAGCTACACTCAGTGAGGTAGAAGCTTTCCCTTTTTTTTCATACCCTAAAGACTCCACCATATCCGCCAGGATTGGAGTGGCAAGGGTCACACGGCCGTTAGCTGAAGGGAATATGGGGGTCACCAAAAAGCCCGTCAAGAATATCGTGAATGAGTACCAAAACTGAGACCGAGGGACAAACCTTAATATGTTCAGGACAACCCGAAAGGCAAATCCTGATGAAACAAGGACGACTGATAGGCCGAATATACTTAGCGCCATTACGAAACTACCGGATGTAAACCCGCTCAGGGCAACTTTGGGGGGAGCCAATCCCAAAATAAGTATGGATAAGACGGCAAATATGGTGGGGACGAACTCATGGGTCAGTTGAAAGACCCACATGACGATAGTGGCAGACAAAATAATTAAGAACTGCTTTAACTTGTCCTCCATATGAAAATAAAGGCCCAAAGACTGATTATCAAAGTGAAGCCCAAAAATATCAATATCTATAGGCGTCCCTAGAAGCATGACAATGGCAGGTATGATGATAGCAAGCAGCCATCCCACAGATTTCCAGGCACTTGAAGTTTTTTTTGAGTCATCAGGAGGGCTTTCCGGAATCCATTTTTGGGTACTGTAGTGATTGATCAGAGAGGTATTAAGTTCTTTTTTGACATCCGGATTGCGATCTAAAAGACGGATAAGAGGCTCTTGAGAGATGACTAAAACTCTAGATGGAGTAGAGGCAACAGCGTTCGAGCGATATACGTCATCCAAAATGGATGATTCTTCACCGATAAAGCCGTCTTCCACTTCGTCCTGGACAGGACGGCCTAGCAATCGCTCTTTTCGGTTATTCGTTTTATTAAAATAAGTAAACGCTCTTTTTTCAGAGACTAGACGAACTTTGCCCTCCAGGAGAAAATACAACTCTTTTGCAGGAAGACCCGCCTGAAACAAAGTATCACCCTCTCGGATTGTTCGTTCAGTGATATGAGGAACGATACGTGCCAGTGCCATAGGGTGACAACTTGCAAATTCCCTGGTTTTTTCCAACTGATTGATAAGATCTTTTAAGTCATTCATTAAATAAAGTTCTAAAAATTGGTTGTTTTAATTAATTTTACCCGTGACAAGTAAAGATAATATAAATAACTTCTTAACTTTTGCGTTATTTCTGAAATAAAAAAAGTTTTTAACCTTACTTTTATGAAAATGAATAACTTTAACAAGTATTTATGTAAATACTTGTTAAAAGACTCCCCGCTACATTAAAGAGCTAAGTGAACATCAGCTTTTGGAGGGTATTTATATCCAAATCTCAGTAAGAACAAGCATCCTGGCTTCAATGGTAGGACTTGTTTTAACAAGTTCAACGGTCATCATACTCATCTTTTATATTGTTGGCAACCGGTCTATCGATACTTTAGCTAATGATCTTATTAGCTCAGTCACAGAGATTGTTACCAAAAACACCATCTCCTATCTCCAGCCAGCCGCCAAGAGTAGTATAACTGGTAGAGAGCTTAGGATAGCAAACCTTGTCGGCGAAATCCGCGACTTTCAGAGAGACAAAGGAAGTCCTGAATATAAAACAATACTTAAGGGTGTCGAAAAGATTCTAAGCCATTATAAAGACGAAAAACTAAAGGAGTTTAAAATTAGTCGAAAAGAACTAAAAAACTTTCTCCTCTCTAAAAACCCGCGATTCACAGCTTACATCAGACTATTTAAAAGTTTACTAGCCACTTATGAACAAATCAACTTGTTCAATTATGGTAATTATGCCAAAGATAAGATTTTAGTTAAGGAAATGCCCGATGGTTCTATATCCATCAAATATGTTTACCGTTATCCAGCTAAAGGAGTGACATTTACGGCCTGGGATCATAGTAATGTAAAATATTATAAAGAAAATAGTAAACTTAATTTTACCAATAAGATAGAACCCTCAGAAGGAGCCTATGATCCAACGGTCAGGGGCTGGTTTAAGGGCGCTGAAAAGAGTTATCACCTGGCCAGGAGGGAAAATCAGAGGCCCAAAGTCTTTTGGACTCAAGCTTACGTATGGACTTCCGACAGAAAACCCGGTATATCCTGTTCCATTCCTGTAGAGAACAAAAAAGGAGAGATGGAAGGGGTCGTTGCTGTGGGCTTGGAGATCTATGCATTATCTGCTAAGCATCTGGCTAATCTGAAGGTGGGAAAAAATGGCAAGGTCTTTATATTTAATAATAAAGGGGAAATGATCGCCTATGATCCGGGATATAAAGAGATCAAAAATCTAAAAGAGCGTGAGCTTAGGATCAGAAAAGAGCTTAAGGACTTCGTCAAACCTGTTCGCAAGGTAGACTCTAAAGGTCGTGTCAAATATAAATATAAACTGACGCCTATTGCGGAATTCAAGAACCCTCTATATAAAGCTACCTATATAAATGGTCGTAAAAAGCCCTATCAACCAGATAAACTGAAAAGATTTCAATTTACCTATAATAATACTCCTTATATTGGCGTTCTAGCCCCATTTCCTAAAGACTCCTCTATCCATTGGTACGTGGGTATGGCCATTCCCGAAAATGATTTCCTTGGAGAAGTCAAGGAAAATACCTTATACGTGATAATACTATCTATGCTCATCGTGCTTTTATCCTTTGGTATTGGATTGCTCATCGCTTCACGGATTTCCAGGCCGCTAAAGTTGCTGGAACAGGAAACCAGACGTATCCAACGATTTGAACTGGATAATCCTCTCGAATTCAAAACCTCCTTAAAAGAAATCAGATCAATGAGATATGCTTTTCATAATATGATTGCAGGTTTACGATCCTTTAAGAAGTTTGTCCCATCCGATCTTGTCCAATATCTTATCCAATCAGGCCAGGAGGCAACGCTAGGGGGCGAAAACAAGGTGCTCAGCGTTTATTTTTCCGATATTGTAGGCTTTACATCCATTTCTGAACGACTGAATCCTGAAGAACTTGTGAAGGCTCTGGGGGAATATCTGGAAGAAATGAGTAATATTATTAATGTGAATGAAGGAACAGTAGACAAATACATTGGCGACGCTGTCATGGCCTTCTGGGGTGCCCCAAAGGATTGTGCTGATCATGCCTATTTATCGTGCAAGTCAGCGATTGAGAACCAAAAGCGATTGGCTATGCTCCGCTATACCCGATGGAAAGGGGAAGGGAAGCCTCTTTTTGAGGCAAGAATCGGTATAAATGCCGGTGAGCTTATTGTTGGGAATATGGGTTCGGATAGTCGGATGAACTATACAGTTATTGGGGACACGGTGAACCTTGCCAGCCGTTTGGAAGGGATCAATAAGTTCTATGGGACAAGTATAATCTGCAGCGGATCCACATACGCCTTGGTGAAAGACCGAATAGCCACCAGAAAACTGGACTTGGTTGCTGTCAAAGGGAAAACAGAAGCTGTGGCTATTTTTGAAGTTCTTGGATTCATGGGTGAGACAACCCCAAGGGTAGAGTTATTCGTCCGCAAGTATGAGGAAGCCCTAGAACTCTATTTGGCCCATCATTTCGAAGATGCTCTAAAGCTGTTCACTGAATCCATGCGAATTAAAGCCGATATGAGTGCTAAAATATTTATTGGCCGATGCGAACAATACCTTTCTCAACCTCCTGCTGCTGATTGGAACGGAGTATCTGTATTCACTACAAAATAAAAGCTTGTATTTATGCCTGGAGACGGATTGTATAAAATATTTATAGGCTCATTAATATTCTCTTTATTTGTAACCATCTCTTATAGCAAACCTTATGGCTTAAGAAAAACAAATAAAGATATTCAATTTGATGGGACTGCTGAAATTAACTATAGGGTGATTAATCATGAGCCATTCAGCCAGCTTGTTGTGATCCCGGAACTCACCTTTGGGAAAGCAGATCTTGGATTTGGTCTCTATCTGCCCTTCAGTCTGAGTCGTGATTTAGAACCTCGTACTGTTGGGTATAACAGCACTCAAGGACTTTTAGGGCATATCTATTACATTCAATATGCTGAGGAAGGGAAAGATCCTGTTTCTGTAAAAGTAAGTCCAATAGATGATTATAGTCTTGGCTATGGCCTCATACTTCAACGCTATTCCAATGAACTTTTCTCCCCGGAGATCAGGAAATTAGGCCTACAGGTCTCTTTCACCCATTCAGGAGTCTATTTCAGGGGCCTTATCGGGGATCTTTCCACTCAAAGTGTGAGTGGAGGAAGGTTATCCTTTAAGTTAGGTGAGTTAGCATCGGCTCAGTCAGGGATATTAAACAGAATAGAATTGGGCATCACCTTCGTGACTGATCTGAACCCAAAATCCAGGGATATCATCGAGGTCAACTCCTTTGTGGACCATAGAATAGTTAGAGAGAGGGGCTCCAGTTCGTCTGTAGTCATCTATGGGGCGGACTTTAGTCTTATGCTGCTAAAAAGCTCATGGCTCGATCTCAGTCTCTATGGAGAGTTCGCTAAAATCAATCTCTCAGGGGAAGGAATCGGCTATGGTGTCCTGGGAAATGTTCTACCCAAGTCTCTAGGCATTAAGTATAAGTTTCAGTTTCGCCATTTCTTTAACTCCTTCTCACCCAGTTATTTCAATACCTTCTATGATGCTTTTCGCAGTTCTAAAATAGATTCAATAAACAATCAGCGTGCTACCCTTGGATGGTACGCTGAATTATCACGATCTTTTTATAAAGACAAGCTGGGAATTAGCGTGGCCTATGATCAGATATTTAAAGGAGCGTTTAACCCCCATCTATTCCTGAAGTTCTACACTCATAACCTTCCAAAAAGGTTTTATTTCACCCTGAGATACGATCGCTTTAACTTCACAAACACTGGCCAGTTAATAGATGTAGAGAATTTAGATAGTCGTCTCTTGATAGAACTTTTATATGGACTCACTCAGAACATTGAGTTCGGTTTCTCTTATCGTAAGGGATTTACGATCGAGAAAGATCTTAGTGAGACTCGCCTAAAGCTGGTGACCATTACCATTTTTACCAAAGTGTTTTTCTAAAAGAGTTTTTGTGAAACAGTACATCTTTTCCATTATTCTGACAGCTTTGATCCTCTTCTCCCCCCTGGTCTCCTTCTCCAGATACGAAAGAGGGCAAGCTAGTGTGGTCGTCAATCTGGTTGAAAGCAGGCGACAGATAAGCCGTTTCAGAAAGGTTTTCAAAGGACAGCTCTTTCGCAGTGGTGAAGTGATCCGGCTGGGGGAAGATAGTTATTTGGAAATCATCTTGTTTAATAATCGAGTGATTCGCCTATACCCTAAGACCCAAATCCATCTAAAATCATTGAACGAAAAGAATCTGCTTATAGAGCTTAAAAGAGGCAAAATAGCTGTCTTAGTCACTGATGAGAGTGATTTAAATCTTAAGTTTAACTATCAGATCATCACCCCTAGACTGAATATTAAGTCTCAAACTCCTAGTGACCAGTTTATTGTGGAATCCCCCTCACAAGGACAGGATGAAACTATTGTTGTCGAACAAGGTTCTCTACTCATCGAAACACGACGTAAACCGCCTGAAAGTATTTTCCTGCATACTGGTACAACTATCATATTCTCTAAATCTCCTTCCATCGATGATGCCACTGTGAGGAATATGAAAGCTGGTGATCTACCCAAAAAAGAGGATGATGTCTTTGATCAAAACGACCCCTTAGAGACTTATACACCGGAATTCCAAGTAGAGCATCCCAAGGATCCCTGGTTTGATAAGCCAAAGTCCACTGCCGACCGCAATGAAACCATCCGTCACTTTAGAAATAGCAAAGTCTTTTACTTCCAATGGGACTTGGGAACTCATTATATCACCGATCAGTTTTACTTTTCCTTCAACCTCAAGCCCAGGATTAATTTGAATGATCTAAAAGTACAGTTTAGGATCCTTGCCTACCAACCCTTTTCCGACCCTCTAAACCCCAGGAAGTGGTACAACTACTCCGAGTGGGATTTTAAAAGCCCTGGAGACGCTGTAGATGACATTCTCTCTAAAATAGATTATATCCGGTATACGGATCGTAAGCGTAAAGTCAAGATCGAGTTTGGGGCACTCACTGAAAAGACAATGGGGCATGGACTCCTTGTCAATCGGTATAACAATCAAATCCAGGCCCCTCAAAGCCGGCTCTTCGGCTTAAATTATCATATTGACCTCCAAACCTTTGTTATAGACGGATTCATGGCTCACTTAAGTCGTGGAAAGATCTTTGGATTCCGTGTTGAGACCCAACCGATTCAGATATTCCAGGATGGGGCTTATGACCAATTCAAGTTTGGATTGACCTTCAGCATGGACTTAGACCCACAAAGGGATGGAGGAAACCCTCAAGTTTTCCTTGGATCCATAGATTTAAACATCCCTCTTCTAAACAATATCAAAAAGGATGTACAACTATCTATTTATTCTGAGCTTGCCATTCAGGGTTTTGATTTCAATAAACAAACTGAGGCAGATGCTTCCGGGGTCACAGCAAATAAGCTTCAGTTTATAGAAAAGAGTTTTGGCGTATCCCTCGGAATGAAAGGCCGTATCCTCCAGGTTATGAAATATCGGATTGAGTATCGCTTTCTAGCAAAGGGTTTTATCCCCGAATATTTCAACTCATTTTATGAGATCCAAAGGAAAGATAAAGTAAATCTTTTATTGGCTAGTAATAAGGGCGACTTCAATGGTGTCTTATTAGGTTTTGGCCTGTCTCTCAAACGGATTGGAAAGGTCTATATGGAATATTATCATGAGACAGGGGAAATCGCTGGCTTGGAGAAGCTGAGGAACCGGCTCCATATAGAAATGACCACTTCTGCATGGCTATCTCCTACATTCACTCTAAGATTCCGCTATGACCGCGAGAACATTTCTTCTTTTAAAGACCTTTTCCAGACTTTCTTTGGGGCAAGATCCTTGGTGACGGGAGAAATAGGCTACGCAATCTCTAGAAACATAGACCTTTCCCTGGGCTATACAGGCTTTTTTGAGAGTCGAAATAATGGATTTGGCCGCAGCGATAAGCTCACCCTATCCAGTCTTTTTATTTTTTAGGACTGATTTCTTTAGCCAGCTCTTTGCCCCTGGCCTTAATCTCACCAGGAATGGCATCCACAGTGAACTTGAACACTTTGCTGAAGGCAAGAGTAATGTGGGGGCTGGTCACAGATTTACTGAATTGTTTGTTTGCAAAAGGGAATCCAAGGTATTGAAGGATTAGAAGGATGACTCCAACAAGCAAAAATCCCTTCGCAAAGCCCACAACTCCTCCCAAAAGGCTATTCAACCAATCCAGATAGAGTCGATCCAGCAAATACTTGAACCACTCACCTAGACGGTTGACGGCAAAATTAACCACTATAAACAGGATCGCAAAACTGATCACATCCGAAAGGGTTTTACTCTCACTAATGCTTAAAAGATAAGCACTTAAAGGAGTATACAATTTGGAGGCAACGAAAAGAGCCAGTAGGATAGCCATTAATGAGAATATCTCTCCCGTAAAGCCTTTCCGATAGCTTTTATAGGTGAAAATGACTAAGACTCCGAGAATGACAAAATCTACAATATTCATTTAGAAGCATAATCCAATAATTTATATTTGCTAGTGGTAATTACCTTATACTTTAAGGAACTCCTCAATTTTCGCCCTGAAGGGAGGATAAATAATTCCTTTTTCGGTGATCAGCCCGGCAATAAACTTGTTGGGTGTGACATCAAAAGCTGGCGAAAAGACCTGGACGCCTTCAGGCGCTGTCCTCTTCCCAAAGCCCTCTGTGACTTCAAGAGGATCTCTTTCTTCAATGGGTATATCGCTTCCATCCTCGATCTGAGGGTCGAAAGTCGATAGGGGTGCCGCCACGTAGAAGGGTACGCCATGCTCACGGGCATTAATCGCTAGACTGTATGTGCCAATTTTATTGGCCACATCTCCATTTAATGTAATTCGGTCGGCACCCACAATTATTCCATCAATTTTTTTAGTTTTCATCACGTGGGCCGCCATATTATCAGCAATCAAAGTGACCTCAATACCCTGTTCCATCAGCTCCCAAGCGGTGAGTCGGGCGCCCTGAAGAAGAGGTCGGGTCTCATCCGCGTAGACATGGATTTTTTTACCCTTTGACTTTGCCATAAAGATAGGGGCCAAAGCGGTTCCATAGCCACTGGTGGCCAATCCTCCTGCATTACAGTGGGTTATAAGATTATCTCCATCCTTAAACAGTGTCTCGCCATATTCTCCAATCTTTATGCCTCTGTCTAAATCGTCCTGATAGATCTCTACAGCCTTTTGATAAACCAATTCCTTGATCTCATCAGGACTTTTATCTTTGTTTTTCTCAATCAGGTTTTCCATCACGTCCAAAGCCCAAAAGAGATTGACAGCTGTCGGTCGCGTCCCTCTCAAATAGGATATAACATCACTGATTTCCTTTGAAAATGCCTGAGAGTCCTTTTGGACCGAGTCTTTTATACCAAGGTAGACTCCAAAAGCCGCTGCAATACCAATGGCCGGCGCTCCCCTGATGGCAAGACGTTTGATAGCATCTCCCATCTCCAGATGATTGTTGAGCCTTACAATCTTCTTTTCCCCCGGCAACAGGGTCTGTTCGATGATGCTCACCGACTCCGGAGTAAAACTAATGGTCTCTATTCTATGCATTGGACATCCTTTTTTAGTAGGGTTTTATATAAAACTATCAATAATAGATAGTAACAGGCATGGAATATAAAAAGCCACCTGCCTTTGGCTAGTAGAGCGATTCGATATTTCAGATCCCTTTGTTTCCCGGCATAAAGAGCCATTTCACGATCCATCCCGATGCAAACGCTGGATGACAAATAGTCTTTATGCGCCTGGATCCACTTTTCCTGTTTCCCACGGGAAAAATCAAGGATCAATATATGGGGCGCCACTTTTCTTAGTTTCTCTAACAGCTCTTTAGGCCGTCGTTTAAGCTGTTTGGATGAGTGTGTTCCCATGATCTGAAGGACTGGAAAGCTTCGCTTTATATACCGGGCGGCCAGATGAACGTTATCCACTGTGTCACCCAACAAAAAAAAGCCCACCGGTCTAGTCTCAAAATACTTGAACAATAACAAACTCAAATTGGAATGATCCTGGAGTCTTGTATCATCCGTGTATATTTCTTCATCGTCAAAGTATAATGCCTTATCCACCATGTTTTCGCTATGGGTTCTATTCTTTGAAGCCCACTGAACCCCATCTTTACGGGCCAGGACTTTACCAAGTCCCCATAGGAAAAGGGAACCAATGGGCAAAACCAGATTAGCCTCATTGATCACGCGGCGCAATTCTTTATTAAATAATGACTTAACAAATAAAGACAAATCAAGTAGAACAATATGATAAAAGCTTTTGGATTTTGTTGCCCCCTCCACAAGATTCAGGAGTGTGAGGGAGTCAATAATTGATAGGGACTGGATGGGGCCGATTTTTATCTGCATAATTAGTGATGAGTTCTTTGAAGTCCTTCTAATTCCTGCTGTCCAAGCTCATCGAAGTAGCTTTCCTCAACACGAATCCTGTATTTCCTCCACAAACCCTTTTTCCATTTTTCCATTTCCTTATCCACAAAGGTCTCCACAAGATCGTTCTTGACACGGCTGTAGGAATAGTGATACTTCTGTAAGGTCTGCCCCTTATTACCTTTATCTTTTAGTTCTTTGTAAGCCAGTTGACTTTTATTCTTTTCATAATATTCTTTGAGTTCAGAGTCCTGATTCGCCAGAATGGACGTTCTAAAGTGTTCTCTCATCTCTCCCTGGTGGACATGGACAAGATATTTACGCCATTTCAGCTTTTGCCATTTCAAATATTGCGGGTGTCTATGAAAACCTGAAGACTTGCCTACAAGAGCTTTTTCGACTATTGGCACCAGAGTTTTAGAGATAAAGTTATATAAATCCATCTTGTGTTTATTGGGAAAAAAGCTGATGATTTCTCCAAGGTTTACTGTAAATTGACCTTCTACCCTAAGAATAACCTTGTTTTCAAGGGATAACCCTTTATCAGGCCGATCATCCAGTAGATAACTTTTTAGCACTTCATCATTAAAGATTAAAGAAGTCTTTGATTCGCTCTGACCCATAGGCTTTTTGTTCTTGAGCAGGATGAATGTGTATTCTCCCAGGGATACAAGATCAAACAGGTCTTTCTTTTTTTGGGAGATGGAGTCAGCGATATTCTTTTCTTGAAGATCCTTCCAGACGGAATAGTCGTTGAGATAATCGATGAGAGTTGTTTTAAGACGTTTCCAATTGGATAACTTTCTGGTGATCGTCTCCTGATCTCGTGCAAAATATTGAGGTTGACTAGCTTCCAAAAGCTGATTGAACTGATTTCTTGTAATGCTCTGTCCGTTCATTTCCCCAATCTTGGGTGAACAGTTGGTTAGAATAAAAAAGCTTGTGACGACCCCAAAAAACGTGATTTTTGTCCCCATCCCGATACTCCCAATAACTGTTTCAATATAACATATTTTAACAAAAAGGCAATTTCTTTTGTGAATTTAAAGAGTAAACATATATTGACGAATCAAGCTTTTTTTTCCATAATCCCTTGTCTTTGAGGAGGTTTCACCTTATTTTTTAACGATCAAAACCTTTAGGGTAAAAGATGGTAGAAATCAGGCTGGAAAAGTTATCCCATTACGTATACGAGAACTACGAACTCTATAAGTCGCAGAAAGTCAAATAATATAACCTGGTTGATTTGGATAACACACAGGTGGATGTAAAAGATTACTAGGATGTGACATAAGTCCCCTGAGAGACTAAACTTTTGGATCCGGTTATAGTGATTCTTTAATTCAGGACATCTATTTAAAGGTTCACCCTGAAGATTTATAGCTATCAAAGAATAACGGACAAATATATATGGAGTTCACCTTAATTCTGACAGCGGCTTCCATCGCCTTGATTCACACTGTCTTGGGGCCGGATCATTATTTACCTTTTATCGCCCTGTCCAAATCCAATCATT
>CAJXGR010000030.1 GCA_913053665.1 uncultured Spirochaetia bacterium | reverse complement strand
GGGTCCCCCCGCCCCTACAGCTGACATTTCGGAATCGGTTGGGTATACATCCTTACTTAGCCCGACATTCCAATCTTCTCTTTAAGGCTGTCCAGAAAGGGTTGGAGATCATCCGTGTCGGGAAGAGTGACCTCATACCGCCCTGGGGAAATCTCTTTAATACTTCCTTCTTCCACCATACCCAGGGGGATTTGGATCGCCTCCCGACTGAGGGGAATGGCATCCGTGACTTCAAAGACTCTATTCATTATGGTTTGATTGATTGTTCTCATAGTTCCTCTTTCCTGGCCCGTTCTCGTTGTAATATCAGTTTATTTACTGATGAGAAGGAGCTTTAGATAACGAACCCATTGTCTTTCATTATCTAATCATTGCTCCATAATATAAGAATAATCGAAAACAAGGGCAAGAGGATAGGTTTATCTGGACACCCTTTGCCCTTGACAAACAGGGCTACTGAGTCTTCTGACTGAACTTTTGGATACGATCATTCCCAAAATCCACCACATAGAGATTCCCTTCGGTATCTAGAGCCATATCAGTGGGCCGCTCAAACTCTCCATCGCCCTTACCCTGCTTGCCAAATCGTGTAAGGAACTTGGCATCCTCCGTAAACTTCTGGATACGATGGTTGAAAAAGTCCGCCACAAATATACTGCCTTTAGGCCCTACTGATACAGCTGTAGCCGTCTTAAACTTCCCCTTTCCTTGATCTGTTCCCTGCCACATGCGAAGAGGACTACCGTCTACCTTAAAGATCTGAACACGATCATTGTAAGCATCTCCTACAACTAATTTACCGTCGGGTAAAAGGGCTGTATCCGTTGGGTACTTGAATTGACCAGCCTGAGTGCCTATTTTCTTCGTTGTACCATACTGGCGAATGAGTTTACCCTTTGAGTCCAATAACTGAACACGGTGTTGATAAAAGTCAGCCACATAAAGATTGCCCTCATCATCGGCTGCCACTCCACCCGGTGCGTCAAACTGTCCTGGGCCAGACCCTGAAGAGCCTATTACAGCTAATGACTTGCCCTGAAGAGAAAACACTTGAATGCGATCGTTTAAATACTCAGCCACATAGAGTTTCTTATTTCTAATATCCATATGCATGGGCCTGCTAAGCTCTCCCAGGCCGTTCCCTTCTTTACCAAACTGACGCAGGAACTGACCTTTTTTATCAAAGACCTGAATACGGTCGTTTCCTGCATCACTCACGAAAATCTCATCACCAGCGATGGCAATCCCTATGGGTTGACGGAATTCTCCCGGACCACTCCCCGTCTTACCCCAACTTTGTGTGAATTGATACCCAGGATCTGAAGGTCCACAGGCCATAAGAAAGATACTCAGTAAAAATATCCCGGTAAACGTTTTGTAAATTGTTTTCATAAATATAATTCTCCTTATAGATGAAGTTCGGCGACTAGCGAGAAGCGATAATCATCCGAACGTTGATTGCCGTTTAATTCTTGATAAATAGGGATTTGCACACCTCCTCTAAGCCCCCAATTCCTATAAATAAGGGTAAAACCGGGTGCAACAAACAGACGATGGCCTCCTGAGTTTGCAAGACTCGCCCCACTCTGTGTACTTCTCAGTTGACCTCTCCAATTCAGTTCCGTCATAATGATAAAGTCTGGGTCAGTATACTCTCCAAGCCAGGGACGAATCCCAAAAGCCGTGTTAGCAAGGAACTGATGGCCAACCCTGATATTATTACTTCCCTCTGTTTTCAAGACACTCTGTATGTCAGCCGAGAGAGTCCACCGTCTGGAATCCCTTCCAATGACCAGTCCCATGATAAAGTCAAAGGCTCCACTCCCAAGACTGGGGGTCACACTGGTTTTCCCGGTGGGAAGTTTCACCCCCACCAAAGCGGTTAGGGCATCCTGAGCACCGATGGCGTCATGACGCCAAAATCGGTACTTGGAAAGAAGGACAACATCACCAACTCCTGTACTGCTTTTTGATCCAACACGTCGTTCAAGAACTACGGGGATATTGGCTCTCAAGGTGAGGTCTGTGGTGATTCCATAAAAAAGACCCGTGATCAGGAAGTATTGGTTTTTATCACTTAAACCACTTGCTGAAGATTGATCTCCCTTAAAATCCAACTCAATACCGATCCCACCCTTATAAAGAGTGGGTGGTCTGAGTCCAAAGACAGGTAGAGCTTGTGTTGAAGTGGGATAAAGACAAATTCCAACTATCCCAATAATGATAAGCTTCAGAAGCCAGTACCTGGGTGGGATTATCATGCAGAAGCCTCACTCACCCTTAGAACGGTAAAGCTTGTGATGCTGTCTCCCGGTTTTTGGATAGACCCAATCACTTCTACGATCGTCTTGGATTTGGCAAAACTACGTAGTCTCTTTTTCACAGGGTTTTTTACTTCGGTCAGACGATAAGTATCACTTGTTCCATCGACCTGAAGGCTCATCTCTTTCTGGTCATCAATGATAATGGTTCCAACAGCTGTGATCTCTATAGAGTCTATTGTAAACCCTGCGTCTTTCACAGCTTTAGGGATCTGACTTACGTTAATAGACTTTCCGTCTTCAGCAGATAACACGGTCTTTCCCGTTTTCAGAGTGATTTTGATGGACTTCACTCCCTCTACTTTCTTAAGCTTTTTTTCTAATCCAAAGGCACAGAAAGGACAGGACATGCCTTTGATAACCATTGTCACGCCTGGAACCCGTGCATAGGATGATGTAACGCTGACTAATACGGCTAAAACAAATACTGTGATCCAAGTTAAACGTTTGCTACGCATAATATACTCCTTTTAATTTAGTCTGGAGGCAATTCAGAACTGCCTCCAGCAGGTCAGCCTGTAGGGGCGATCCGGCGGGTCGCCCCTACAGGCTGCTATCACAAGCTCTTATTGAACCTTTAATTCCTCAATACCCAGTGTGATTCCATCTTTGTCATGAACATAACCTGTAATTGTAACAGTTTTATTCCTGGAGGCCAGCTTCTTTAATCGCTTTTTGGTGGCCTTTGTGAGGGACTTACCTGGCTTTCGTTCGTCTTTAGCTAAAGGTTCTGACGCTTCACGTAGGTAGAAACGCTGACCTGTAGACTCCATAGTGAGAAAGAACTGATCATCCTCTTTTTCTATAGTCCCCACAAAATCTCCTTTGATATTACGAATGGTAAATCCTGCCGCCTTCACTGCGGCATGAATAGCAGAAATCTTAAGGGGCTTATCCTCTTTCCACCCAATATTTACCTTGCCTTCATTAATGAACACTTTTATAGATCGGTATCCGTCCAGCTTCTTAAGCTTTTTCTCCAATCCAAAAGCACAGAAAGGACAGGCTAAACCGTCTATTCTGAGAGTTACTTGCTTAACCTCTGCTTGAGCCAGTGATGTGACTCCCAAAAGCATAATTAAGCTCATTAAAATCAATGTTGTTTTCTGGATCATTGGATCCTCCTAATAAATAATAGTATTGAACGGCGAAAGCCGTTGTGTGAAAGATTGATCCCTTACTGATTCATTAAAGTAAGGGTCGCTTTTGATTTAACAAATCATCATGGCTCATCTCTTTTTTGAGATGGCCTTTCAAATAAGCCATCGGACAGTCCATAGTGTGACAGCAATAACGGTGGATGCCCAAGTGATCACATGACTGATGGGTCTCCCCTGGCGTTTCACGTATAAAATATAATGGGCTCTTCCCAAGAGTAGTACAGAAAGTATAAATAGATATGGGGCAAGCACTTGTGTGACTGTCCGTGTCACCATGATACCAGCCAGGCCAAGGATTGAAAAGCCCGCCGGGATGATACAGCACCAGGGAAGGGCGAATAGACCCCCAAGAGCACTTGTTTTATTTATTGAGACAGGTTTTCCCCCATTGTAGGCGGGTAATTCTTCCAGGACCTGGTCTCTAAAGTCTGTTGAACGATTCACGGTAGATGATGTCTTGCGATCCATTGTGGTCCTCCTAAAAGTGGTATTCGATAGCAAAAACGGTTCTTAAATCATCTTCATTCTGGCTACCATTCAAGCTCTGAAGGATAGGGAATTGAATCCCACCTTTGAACATGATGTTCCGTAAAGAAAATAGGGCGGAAGGGCCAAACCAGATGGTGTTGCCACCGGAGTTAGCGACTTTCTGTCCGTTTAGTTTATGCTTAAACCCTAATTCACCGCTTATTTCAGCGAGAACGACCAAGTCCCACTCAAGGTATTCCCTCTGCCACGGGCGAATTCCAAAGGATGCATCATACAGAAAGCGATCCCCGGGTTCAAAGCCACTCTTTTTAGTTCGTAAGAGATAGCGTAGGGTAGCAAAGTAATACAGGAGTCTGGACTCGTGACCATAGGACATGCCAAACAAGAAATCGGTGGTCTCCGTTCCTAGAGATGGTGTTTTATCCCTATTCCCCGTAGGCAATTTAATCCCAAGGATCGCTGTGATTTTGTCCTGAGCGCCCAGGCTATTCTCACGAAACAGCTGATACTTGCCTCTAATCTGGATTTCACCCAATCCATTGCTGGAGAGGCTATTCTCTTCTTTTTTAAGGATATGAGGTACGGTCAGGGTGATCGCGGATCTCCCGGTGATCCCATAAATGATTTCATAAGCCATCCCGAATTGCCGTTCATTATTGCCTTTCTCGAACTCAAACTCTGCCTCAACACCTAGTCCACCCTGATAAATAGTCTCAGGACCAATGCTAAACACTGGCTCATGAGCTGATGCCATGGTGGTAAATCCTATAACCATGGCTAACACAGTTATTAAACTCAAATACTTCATGTATCCTCCATTTGGTATATTGTGGTAAAATTGTTGCATTCAGCCTTCCAACCAACGCAATATGGGTACTATAAAATACGCAAAGAAAGCGCCAATTGTGAAAACTCCTGCTGAAATCCAAAACATAGTTTTACTAAAACCACCAGCGACTTCACAGCCGATTCCACCTGTGACAGCACAAGCTAGCTTGCCTTGAGGACGAAAAGTTAGAACTCCACTCAAGACAATCATCAGTCCGGCAAAAAAGAATATCCATACTTTATAGTGTGAGAGAGGAATTAACCAGGGAAAGGTGGTCACAAATGTTGTCACAGCCGCTCCTCCGGCTATCATTGCAATGGCTGCTGGTAAAGCACAGCACAGCAAAGTACCTGTTGAAGTGAATAAAGCTAAAAAGCTTGTAAGTTTTTGCCTTCTGGTTGGCTTTCCAGGGTATTCCTCAATGATTTGCATGACTGGTCTCCTTCGTATCAATGGCTTCCAAAATGGGACAAGCACTGGTGGGCCCTTTTCCTTTACAGGACTGTACTAACACTGTAAGAGCTTCCCTAATCCTTTGTAGATCACTTATTTTCTCATCAACGTCTCGTATTTTTGTTTCTGTACGCTGTCTTACGTCGCAACAGGTGGTATCAGGATCCACACGTAAAGAGAGAAGTTCTGAAATCTCCTTGAGAGTGAAGCCAAGGTCTTGTGCCCGTTTGATAAAGAGAATGCGAGCTATTATATCTTGTGAATAATCCCGATACCCTGATTCAGTACGGGGAGGCTCAGGAATCAGCCCACGACGCTCGTAGTAGCGGACAGTTTCAAGATTCACAGAGGCTTTTTTGGCCAATTGACTGGTAGTCATGATACACTCCTTTTGGGTTTCATTAATAATATAAACTCTTTACTTAGGTACAGAGTCAAGCTTTTTTTTAAAAAAAACAATATTCAAGGGGAAAGGGTGGATGACACTTAGTAGGACTATTTGAGGATAGGAGTATTTTGCTGGAAGGCTCCTACAAAGGGAGGATGATCTTCAGTTTAGATCCTTCTCCCGACCTGGAAAAGATGGATATCTCGCCGCCAATGTCTGAGACACGGTGTTGTATGTTTTTTAACCCACTGCCGTTGGACAGGTTTTCCTTATGATCAAAGCCCTTGCCATTGTCCTGGATGATGATCAAGATTTTATTATCCTCAAGGGCAAAGGATAGATCAACTTTAGTGGCGTTAGAGTGTCTTAATATATTGGTAAGACACTCACTGATGATGCGGTAGAGATTGAACTTCACTTTGGAAGAGAGTTTATGATCAATCATCTTGGAGCTATTGCACTGGAAGGCAATGTCTTTTAGCTTTAGAATGTCCAGGCTCTTTTGATAAATGTATTTAGAGAAGTTTTGAAGGACTTCTTTATCCTCCATAATAGAATAGACTGCTTCACGCATCTTGACAAGGGCATCCCGTGAAAGACTTTCAATCTGTTCCAGTATTTCCCCTACTTTCTCCGGGTTTTTATGGAGTTCTTCTCTGGCAATTTCACTGTAGAGGATGTTTCCCGTTAGCGAAGCTCCCAGACTATCGTGTAGATCACGGGAAATACGCTCCCTCTCAAGGGTAATCTTGAGGTCGTTCAGTTCGGTGATAAGTTGGATATTATTGGTTTTAATCAATAACTCATTATGCCTCAAACGGCACTGGAAGTAGTAAAGAACGGGGGCAATCATTGCAATAAACAATGGAAAAGATCTGTGGAAGAGAGATATACCTGTTGGTCCTCCCGTTGATAGGCCTGGATCAAAGATAAAGAGAATTCCTAAAAGGGCTGGGTAGAGAGCAAAAATCAGGAAATAAAGCCAGTGAAAATCACTCAACTGAGAGATCAGGACAATGAATACGAAAAATGGAACCCACCAGGCTGTTCTGGGGTCTTTTGTGGAATAAATGATGATAGAAATACAGGTGACTAATACAATTTTACTGATGAAATCGAAGGTCTGAAAGGTTTTTGAATTAAAGCCAAGTTTTTGATAGATGTAGATTAGAGCACTATAAAGAATGAGGGAGAGAAATGTGATGGGTAAAATAATTTCCCACCGGATTCTGAAAAGAACACTGGTTTCCTTTATAAAGGAGACTGAGAGAACAAATAGGGCGAGAAAAAAAATAAAGAGGTGCCCTTTCACCAAATACATGGCCTCATAGCTATCTCGATAAAGTTCAGGAAGAGACATCAGGCGACTTTTAGCAAAAAAACGATTGTCTGCGTTCATGTGATCCCCGTGCTTCCAAAACCACCTTCACCCCTCTCAGTGACCTCCAATTGAGTGACCATGATGATTTCTGCTGGACAGACTTCAACGATCACCATTTGGGCAATACGGCTTTTGGGCTTTATGGTGTATCTTTCGTCCCCTAAATTAATAAGCATCACTTTAACCTCTCCACGATAATCCCTGTCAATCGTTCCAGGACTGTTAAGAACAGTGATCCCATGATTCCATGCCAGTCCGCTCCGTGGCCTGATCTGGGCTTCATACCCTTCAGACAAGCTCATGGCAAAGCCTGTGGGGATTAAAACCCGACCCATAGGGGATATTTCCAGATCCTCACTTATACAGGCGAATAGATCCAATCCGCTGGCCCCTTCTGAAGCATAAGCCGGCATAATGAATTGATCCGATAGCTTTTGGAGCTTCACATTCACAGTAATCATTTAATATTCCCATGAACCAGACACACAAGAAAAGGATTCTTCCAAACATTTCCTTATAGGGCTAGTCATTGTATCCTTCTATCAGAGAGAAATATAACGGTCTTCTATTTAGAAATCAAGGTGAATATCATTAAAACAGTATCAAATGGGAAATATTTAGAAGTTCCTGAGATTTTGAAGAAATGAATAGCCTCCAGCTGACAATATTATTATTTTATACTTGCGATTGGATGAGATAATCCTGACATAAGGATGGGTCAGTCCAAGTTATTACATCGCAGCGAATTAAGCTCACAAAGAACGGTTAGATCAGAACAGATTATGGCTCAACTCACAGTCACATTACCAGACGGCTCCAAGCGGGAGTACGAAACAGGCACCACCCTGGAACAAGTAGCAGAAAGCATTGGCAAACGACTTGCTAAAGAGGCTCTTGGGGCTAAAATTAATGGGAAGGTTGTGGATCTCTCTACAAGCCTTAAAGAAGATGCTGATATTGAAATCCTTACCTTTGATAGTCCTGATGGGAAAGAGATTTTCAGGCATAGTGCCTCCCATATTATGGCCCAGGCAGTAAAAAGGTTATTTCCAAACACGAAGTATGCCATTGGCCCTGCCATCAAAGATGGTTTTTATTACGATTTCGAGGTGGAGACGCCTCTAAGCCCTGAAGACCTTGAGAAAATAGAAAGCGAAATGACCCGTATCGTTTCGGAAGCCTCTGACTTTAAAAAAAGTGAAATGAAGATCGCCGATGCTATCCAGTATTTCAAGGATCGGGACGACCCTTACAAAGTTGAGATGATGGAAGAATGGCAGGCTCAAGGCCAAGAAACTGTGTCCATCTACAATCAGGGGGACTTCACTGATCTTTGCAGCGGCCCACACATCCCGAATACCCAATTCTTAAAGTCCTTTAAGTTATTGAGTATTGCAGGAGCTTATTGGAGGGGAGACTCAAATCGGCAAATGCTCCAAAGAGTTTATGGCACAGCTTTTTTTAAGGAAAAAGACCTGAAAGCCTATCTAAACCGTTTAGAAGAGGCCAAAAAACGGGATCATAGAAAAATAGGCAAAGAACTGGATCTCTTCAGCTTTCATGAAGAGGGTCCGGGATTTCCTTTCTGGCACCCTAAAGGAGCTATTTTATTTGATATTCTTTTAAAGATTATCCGTCAGGAAAACGATAGACAGCATTATCAGGAAGTAAAAACGCCTATCATCTTGAATGAGTCTTTGTGGCATGCAAGCGGTCATTATGAGAACTTTAAAGAAAACATGTATTTCACCGAGATTGATGAACGAGATTATGCCGTCAAGCCAATGAACTGTCCCGGACACTGTTTGATTTATAAAAACAGCTTACATTCCTATAAGGAACTGCCGATTAAGATCTCAGAGTTTGGATTAGTCCACAGACATGAGTTATCAGGTGTATTGCATGGGCTTTTCAGGGTCAGGAACTTCACACAGGATGACGCCCACGTATTTTGCATGCCAGAACAGCTGAAAGATGAAATAGTAAAATGTATCGAGTATACAGCCAGGATCTACAAGATGGTGGGTTTTGAAAAATATAACGTATTTATTGCCACCAGGCCTGAGAAGTCCATTGGGAGTGACGAAGACTGGGAAAATGCGACTGCAAAACTAAAAGAAGCATTGGAAGAGCTGGGTTTGCCCTATGAGATTAAAGAAGGAGAAGGGGCTTTTTATGGACCAAAGATTGAGTTTAATGTTGAGGATTGTATTGAACGGAATTGGCAGTGTGGTACCACTCAGGTAGATTTCTCAATGCCGGGACGTCTGGGACTTACTTACGAAGGTTCTGACGGCAAAAAACATACTCCAGTCATGATCCATCGGGCCATTTTGGGTTCCATGGAACGTTTTATCGGAATACTTATTGAACATTATGCTGGGAAATTCCCGTTATGGCTCTCCCCAACACAAGTACGGCTTATCCCAATCCATGAAAAGCAACACGATTATGCCCGTAATTTAGAAAAAATCTTAATGGATGAAAGTATCCGAGTCGACATAGATTTCCGTGATGAAAAATTAGGTTATAAAATTCGCAAATCACAGTTGGAAAAAATCCCGTTTATGGTTATATTAGGGGATAAAGAAATGGAAGAAAAAACTCTATCCATACGAAGTAGAACTCAAGGAGATTTAGGGACAAGCGATCTGGAGTCCTTCATACAACTATTGAAAAAAGAAAACACTTTAAACTCAAATTGAAAGGGATACTATGAAAGTCATAAGCAATTTTCCGTTTGAGGTACAGTCATAGAAAAAGATTTAAGGACCAATAGACAAATCCGAGTGCCTCAAGTTCGTCTTATCGGTGATGATGCTGAGCAGATGGGCGTTGTCAATACTGATGAAGCTCTTAGCCTTGCTGAGTCAAAAGAACTGGACCTGGTGGAGATCTCTCCAAATGCCAGTCCGCCAGTCTGTAAAATTCTGGACTACGGGAAATATAAGTTTGACCAGAAAAAGCGGAATCGAGAGGCCCAAAAAAAGCAAAAACGGACTCAACTTAAAGAAATCAAAATGCGACCTAAAATCGACGGTCATGACTATGATTTTAAAAAGAAACATATCGAAACCTTTTTGTCCAAAGGGGATAAAGTTAAGGTAACTTTACAATTCAGAGGCCGTGAGATGGCCCATATCGATCTTGGCGAAGCCATATTACAAAAATTAAAGAGAGATCTGGAGGGGTCTGTTATCATCGAGAAAGAGCCTAAATTAGAAGGCCGTCAGATGAGTATGATCCTGGCACCAACCAAATAGCAGGAGTTTATTATGCCTAAATTAAGAACCAAGAAATCTGTCCAAAAACGTTTTTCCATTACCAAAAATGGTAAAGTTAAAAGAAATAAAGCTTTTAGCAATCATATTTTGACTAAAAAGTCAAGGGAACGAAAAAGAAAGTATCGACAAAGCGTTGTGGCTCATCCATCTAATAGCAAGAATATTAAAATGATGTTACCCTATGCCCAGTACTCTTTCAGAAAGAGTCTGCACTGTGTAAGGACATGTCGAACTACACAGTGGTGGAATAGACTTAGTCTCACCCACACTATTATGAAATAAATACGAGGAAATTATGCCCAGAGCACGTAATGGTGTTGCTCACCATAAAAGAGTAAAGAAAGTCCTGAAGCAGGCCAAAGGATTTCGTGGCCGACGAAGCAAGTTATACCATTCAGCCAAAGAAGCTGTCATGCGTTCCTTACAATTCGCCTATCGAGACAGACGTCGACGTAAACGAGATATGAGGCGACTTTGGATTATAAGGATCAATGCGGCCGTTCGTGATCATGACATGAGCTACAGCCAGTTTATTAACGGATTGACAAAGGCCGGTATCGAATTGAACCGTAAAGTCCTGTCTAACATGGCCATAGAAGATGCAGAGGCCTTCAGTCAGGTTGTAGAACAAAGTAAAAAAGCTTTAGCCAAGTAAACTAAACATCAGGCTCATTCGCCACGAATAAACGAACAGATAGAACTTTGTGTCCATTATTTAGTCTAAACAAAGTGTGACCGTTAAATTGGAGTTTTTATGAATCAGAAAACCGCAAAACTACTTAATAAATACGCTTCCCGAAAAGGCAATCCTAAAAAAGAAACCAAGACCTGGTGGGAAACATTAAGCTGGAAGGAAAAGGGCCAGGAAAGAGAACGCATCAAAAAAGAATTATCTGAAGAATAGTTGGTTTTTTTATAACCTATTCTCAATCCTTGTCGATAAATTATTTAGAGGATGTATTATGGTACACAGCAAAGACCAAGTCGATCACTTTCTACGAAATGCTTTTTTTGCTGTATTAACTTTCCCGGGTGCAGAGGGTCTTGTCAGCCAACTGATGATCTTTGGTCACACTGTGGAAGGGGATCTATACTTGGCCAGTCAATATGAAAAAGAGGTCTTTAGTCCTCTAAGTAGTAATCCCGAAGTGTCCATCCTTATATACAAGGAAGAAGAACGACTTGAGGATGTTTGTCAGGCAAATATCATTGGTCAGGCAAGTCTTATAGAAGACGACGACGATGCCAAACTAGGTTTTGAAGCCATCGGAGAAAAGTCTCCTGCTATTGGGAATATTCCCTATGAGCAAGAATCTCGATATACCCTCATTAAAGTGGAAGCGAAAACCATTAGCTACATCACCTTCGGTGAGCTTTTGGAAAACAAAGCACCTACCATTCTGAAACGGGCCTAAAGGCTTTTTATTCAATCATTAAAAAAGAACTCTACTAACCTTTTGGCTGCCACATCTGCTAAGCCCTTATAATACTTGGCAAGAACAGTCCCTTTTTTTTGAGCCAATCCAACTTTTGAGTAGATTAATGTATCCGTCCATATTTCTATGTCTATAGACTCCCATATTTTCTTGTTTTTGTCTAAATCGAAAAGTATCCCTTTAACTTTCAGAATAACACCGTAAGTATCGAGTAATCCAGGATCTTCTCGAGGATCACTTGGAGTCATGTCATTGCTGATTGCTAACTTTAGGACACGTAATTCAAGGACTAAATGAGAGTTGAGCTTTTCGCGGATACTTGTAAAATCACGATCCACTGCATTCTGTGAAGGTTGACCGGGGCGCATATTCTTTAAAAAAGGCACTTTCTTTTTGGATAACTTTAAGTTGTGCTTGATTTTAAATCGACTGGCTCGTTTACGAAAATAGATGATAAAGCTCCTCATTAAGTAACGGTTGATCCCCACCTTTTTTAAGGCCTCGCCAAAGGTAAATACCTTTTCAGAGGGTTTCTCCAGGTCAGACAGATCGGAGTTTTCCCTGGATTTACTATTCTTTGGGTTATCATCCAAATCACCTAGATCGGAATAGTCCACGACCCTTTTTTGGGTCTTGGGTTTGATTTTTTTAGGGGGTCGAAAAGGTTCATCATTCACCAGGAATACTGGATTATCTTGAATGAATGACAAGAGAACAATATTTCCCCCTTTTCCCTTTTCTGCAGAGCTTAAGGGGATTATAGTCTGTGTGTCGCAAGCAAGAATCAACAAGCTAAAGGCTATTACAAAATATTTATGCATAGAAACCATCCCATATTACGATTATATAGATTTTATATAATTTTCACCTGAATGTCAAGTGGAAGATTCTATTAGAATAGTCGTTCTATTCATAACAATCTCCTGGAGATCCTCTCTGAATTGCTTATCAAGTCCGTTCAATGGATAAGCTTTCAGCTAATGGAACTGGGGAGAACACCAAATTGCTTTTTAAATACAGCGGCAAAGTGACTCGGATTTTGATATCCCACCTGGAACGTGACTTCTGTCACATTCATATCCCCCTGCTCAAGGAGGAGACGAGCTTTTTCCATCCGCTGCCCACGAAGATAGGCAAAAACTGTGGTTCCTGTGATCTCCCGAAAGGCTTTTTTCAACTTGAAATCATTAAGTCCCACCTGTTTAGCGAGTTCAATAAGAGAAGGTGGGCTCTCCATTTGTCTCACTAACAACTCTTTGGCATACTCAACTTTCTCGATGTCCTGAGAACCGATCCTAAAGGAATTAATTGATTTATCCCGAGTTATCAACTGTTCCAGACGCATAGCGAGGAGTTCGTATATTTTACCCTCCAGATATAACCTTCTTAGGGAATTCACATAGGGGCAGTCCAGTATTTGCTTTAAGACAAGGTGCATAGAATCAGTTACGGATGAGAGGTGATTAAAGGTATCCTGTAAGCCCTCCATTTGTCTGGATAAGCCTTTTGCAAGGATATGACCCTCATCCATTTCTTCTCTTAATAGGTCAGGATGGATGTATAGGACAGCATACAGGGTGGGACAGTCTTTAGACAGTCCAAAGTCAGATGTTGGCTTAGACAGGGTTAGACAGCTTTTCCCTGACGCACCGTCACAGTAATCCTTACGGTTTATTCCATACAATCGAATCTGACCCGATACAAGAAAGTCAATCTCCAGAAGACCGTCGGGCTTTTGAGCCTCGATAATGATCGTCTGAAGGGGTTTTTGATTAAAAAGATAGAGATGGATGCCCTGACGGATATGAATAGCCCGTATGTCCCCCTGTCCCATTATTTTAGGGAGGTGAATGGATTCCTCAAATGAGTTGGGATAACAGATTTCAGGCTGATCTTCCAGCCAATGAGAGTTGGACTCCGCTTTATAAAGAATACTTTTGATTTTCATAGGCCTATCTCTCGGGGATATACCCAACTGATTTTGATTTGTCCGAAAGATTCAACTTGTGTCGATCAAATGGAAGTTTTCTGCCATGAGACTCTTTAGCTCGTCTTTTAGCCCATGAATCCTGTTTTCAAAGAAATCAAAGACGGCACTCTGAAACTCATCGAACTTTTCATAGTATTGATTATACATCACATTCTTCTTAAAGAACTTCCACAAACGTTCTATCAAATTCAAATTGGGAGAATAAGATGGCAAAGGCATGAGTTCAATTCTGGAATGGCTTAAATATTCCTGCACCACCCTGGAATAATAGTATCTTGCATTATCTGAAACAATGTAAATCTTTGTCAATTCAGGATGAGTCTCTTCTATAGTTTTAAAAAGCTCGATGGTCGAATCAGAATTGATCCTTTCATCCTCCCTCACTAAAATCTCTTGGTCCAAAGGACTATACACACCATTGATATTCAGCCTTTGCCGACCTGTATTACTCTTAACTTCTTTTTCAGTCCCTCTTTTTATCCATCCATAAGCCGGCATCACATTGTGAGTCGGATGAACAGCATCCATAAAGTAAATCTTCTCATCTTCTTTCAGATGGCTTTTTAGCTCACGATATTCCTTGACAAAGGTCTCTTGTTTTTTCCTATCAGCTTTACAGGGAACAAGCTTTGTTTTCTTATAGCTAAAACCCATTCTGTGCAGGGCAAGAACCAATCCATCAGGACTGAAGTTCATCTGATAATGATTTCTTATGTAGGCACCTATCTCTTTGGAACTGCCGTACAGATGATTCTCCAAATGATGGATCAGTTCTTGTTCCTGTTTAGCTGAGAGTTTAGGGATTCTACCCTTATATTTATAGGCCAATAAATGTTCTAGCCCCTTAGTGTATAATTTTTTATATCGAAAAACACTTCGTTCATCCAGGAGCAAGATGTCAGCAACCTGCCTTTGAGTATAGCCTGAGCCTAAAAGAATAATAGTTTTCACCCTGTCAGCCATGCGTTTATCTTTAAAGGCCTTGTGAAGGTCTATCAGTTCAGCTCTTTCATCTGGGCTTAAAATAATGTCGTCCATACTTTTATAAGATAGTATTATCTAACGAAAAAGTAAATGTAAAAGATAAGACTTATTATAACATTTTTAGTATACATGGGTCGTGCTGACAGGAACGCCGATTCGGGATGCAAAGATGACTAAAATACCTGTTACAAGGTTTGCTGTAAAGCCCTGACCGTGATTCATATTGCAAACATCATGGCTCATCCGCTCTGCTACCTTATGTCGATTAATAAGTCTCCCTATAGGCATGGCAATCCCAAGGCTAATTAGTCCATCGTCTATTTGAAAAAGAGATACGGCCAGTAATAGGGCTAATATCTTGGGTGTATCATTAAAAATCAACTCAAAGAAATGAGAGTTTAGTATTTGCTCCATAATAGGCCTTTACACGTTTAGACTTCTCGAAATACATGGCCCATCCAAAAAAGTAAAGGACTTCGCTCACTAATACTTTGACAGAGTTCATGGTTAAGTCGAGATCAATGAGGTGTTTAATAGCTAAAAATCCGTCTGATACAATAACCAGACTCAGAAGTAATTTAGAAATCATGTTTGGGACGTCTTCTGACCTTAGCTTTATACATTTTAATATTTTATAAGTTATAAACCAATAAACTCCCAATTCACCGATGAGAACTAGGATAATGGCTAGGGGGATTGTTGTCTTGTTGTATGAATACAGGAATACAAAATAAATCACTGTGATCGGAAGAAAGAATAAAGTGAGTAAATTCGTAACCTGAAAGGTTTTCAGCCACCCTGACAATTCATCTATAGGCCGACTCATCTTTTCACTCTCCTTGTCATCCCCAATTCTTAGTAAATCTAGATGAAAAGAGTGAAAAAGTCAAGGAAAAATCCGAATCCTTTTATCAGCTTGATATTTCAATCCTTTTAGCCTCAAAACCCTCATGGGAATAGTTATTGGGATTACAGGTTAAAATGATAAACTGATATTTGGATGAATGCTTAGTGATCATATCCAGTAGAACTTTCATTCTCTGAGGATCCGTGTGCGCCAGAGGATCGTCTAAAATGATGGGAAAGGTAAAAGTGTCCGATGCCATAAACTCTGAAATAGTCAGCTTATACAGAAGAGCGATTTGTTCCTTCATCCCAAGGGAAAGAGGATCTCTATCAACAATTAGACCTTGTCCAGAAAGGGTTTCCACTTCCATATCCTGCAATTGATAATCGCTGGATAGACTCAATTTCTTAAATGGAGTGATTGGGCTTAATTTATTAATGTTATCCAAAAGCTTGTCTGCCAGTGGCTCCGTGATGTTTTTACTGTAGCGAGCTTTTTCCTCATCCATAAGGGTTTTTAGCAATGTGTAGGCGGAAGCTTCTGTTCTCAACTGCTTTAATTTGGATTCAATCGATTGGATCTCTGTCTCATTCCTGGTCAGCAATGCCTTATAATCTTCATCTCTGAGGCTCTTTAGCTCACCATTTGCCTCGTTTTTATTTTTCTTTACGGTGTCCTGCTCATGGAAAAGCTCATTGAGAGTATCTTTCAGCTTTTTAATATCTCCATCCGTCACCTCATCCTTTTCATCCACCTTTAATTCATCGCAATGTTTTTGCAGATCATCGATTTCCTTTGATTGATTCTTTAGATCATTGTCCAGTTCGTCAATCGTTTTATCCGTTAATATGTCATCTATATCCTTCTTATTTTTTGTGATCGTATTTTTATATTGCTCGATATTGCCTTCCAACTTTGTTTTGTTTGATTTTAAGTCACCAAGTTCATCTTTTTTCTTGTCTTTTGCTTCTATCACACCATATCTGGTTTCTCCAAGTTTTGTGAGATCCTTTTCCTTTTCATTAGTTTCTTCTTTTAGTTGTTGAAGAAAATCTTTGTTTATTTCCTGATCGACAGAGACTTGAGAGTCATCCATTTTTTCATTGATCTGCTGGATATTCCTTTTTATGTTTTCTATATGCTGAGTTAAAG